>JBAZHC010000007.1 GCA_041652575.1 Phycisphaerae bacterium
TCGCAAGTCTTGAAAGAGTCGCAGACTGCCAGATTATGAGCAATATGGCCAATACCTCCGGCGGCGGTATTTACATCGGAGGCGAACTGGCAGATGCAAACTATCCGCAAATCGTAAACTGTCTTATCGTAAAGAATGAATCCAGACGTGACGGCGGCGGTATATCAACCAACTGGTATGCCACGGCAAAAATCAAAAGCTGTACCATAGCAGACAATAACGTTGTTTCGTCCGACTTTGCCATAGTAAACGGCGGAGGTCTTTATTGCTCGTACGGAAGCATAACAGAGGTAAACGACTCTATTATATGGGGCAATATCGCAAATGAAGGTTCGCAAATTGCTCTCGGAAGCGGCGATCCGGCTCATTCATTGACTGCCAGTTTAAAGATAACTCACAGTGATATCGACTTAATCGGCGGTGCATCTGCTGAGGCCGGCTGTATAATAACAGACTATAACAATATCACAGCAAATCCATTATTCGCAGCAGGTCCTCTCCAGGGCAGCTATTATCTGAGCCAGACTCTTGCCGGCCAGACATATGATAGTAATTGCGTTGACAGAGGCAGCACCCCTGCTTCCGTTCTCGGTACAAAACGTACAACGCGAACGGATCTTGTTGATGATGCCAACGCGCTGGACCTTGGCTATCACTATGACACAGATGTCCATAAGCATACGCTTACTGTTGCGGTACCACCGCTGGTAAACGGCATAATAGGCGGAACCATCGACTCGCCATGGGAGCCCGGAGTTCATGAGGTTTATCATGGTATCGTCGCTGAGCTTCGCGCCGTTACCAACACCAACTATAGAGTTTCGCGATGGATTGTTTATGGCAGTACTGCGGCTGAACCAAATACTGTCTTTGATACACATAGTCGCCAATTCAGCATTTTGATGAACTCCGACAAGAAAGTAGCCGTTGAATTTGAATATTACACACGGCGCAATATCATTGTGCCGGACGAATATGAGACTATACAGGAAGCCGTTGATAATTCCGAAAACGGTGATGTTATTTACGTCATGACAAACACCGATATTTATCCATTCTACACTGTCCCCAACGAGAATGGTATCGATCTGCAGGGCAAGGCAATAACTATACGTTCTGCCGACCCGAATGACCCGAACGTTGTTGCCAACACTGTCATTGATTGCCGGAACAGTGCCCGTGCATTCATCTTCCAGAACAGCGAAGGTTCCGACACTGTTATCAAGGGCCTTACCATAATAAACGGCCGTGCCTCCGGACCAGTCGGCGCTGCGGGCCAAGATGCTGTTGGTAATGGAAAAGGCGGCGCAATGCTCATCGGTCCAAATGCCGCTCCAACAATTTCAAATTGTGTATTCACAAACTGCAAAGTATTTGGTCCTATTGGCGGTAACGGTCAACGCGGACGTGATGGCTACCCTCTCGTCATCGGCTACGCCAACGGCACAGATGGCGGAGACGGCGGCGATGCAATCGGTGCCGGTTATGGCGGTGCAATTTATTGCGATGTCAGCAGCAGCCCAGCCATTAAATTCTGCCAGTTCAATAACAATACGGCTCAAGACGCTATAGCCGGAAGTGGAGGCGATGGCGGCGATGGTTATTATAGCGATACGGATAATAGCTATAAGAGCAATGGCGGTGACGGCGGTAACGGCGGAAATGCCAACGGTGTATGCCGCGGCGGTGCAATATATTGCGAGACACTCTCCAATCCTTCAATCAGCGGTTGTATATTCACTGGAAACACAGCCGTTTCCACAAGTACCGGCGGCGGAGTTGCCGGTTCAGGAGGTGTAGGCACTACTTCCGGGTTGAATGGTATGGCCGGCTCTTCAGTAAGTTCATCTTTCGCCGGTGCCGTTTACTGTGCTGAAAATTCCGTCGTTGACTTTAACGATTGCATATTTAAAGAGAATTCAGTTTTAGATCCTAACAGCAATGCCACTGATGGTGCTGCCGGTGCAATTTACTCCGAGCAAGACAGCGTAATCACAATTGCAAAATCTAAATTCAGCCAGAACACCTCTTTCCGTAACGGCGGAGCTGTTTATGCTGCCAAAAACACTATAACACTTACCGACTGTTCGTTCGGAGGAAATGCCACCGCTTACGACGCGGCCGATGACTCAAATGCTATTCGTGACGGCGGCGCCTTGTATCTCATTGGCAGTCCTGACAGCCCGATAACCGTCAAAATGACCAAATGCGTTATCACAGGCAACTCCGCAAGATGGGGCGGCGGCATATACGCAAAATTCTTCATTGCGGATTTCGATACCTGCTATATAAACAACAATTCGGCTGACAGCGGCGGCGGACTCTATTTGATTACAGGTTATTCCTCTACGATAAACGGCGGAATTATTTCAGGAAATACCGCAACCGGAAAATATGGCAGAGGCGGAGGTTTGGTCGTATCGAACACCTCTGTGCTGATTGCAAATTGCACGATAAGCGACAACACATCGAATTTCTCCGCTGGTGGAATTCTGTTCCAGGGCGTATCTTCTGTTGTTCCATATCCGTCAAAGGTTAATAACTGCCTGTTTAAAAATAACTCGGCGGTCGTTAATGGCGGGGCTATCGTATCCCGACTTGACGCTTCACCGATAATTAACAACTGCACCTTTGACCAGCACAGACTTCCGGCTGACGGCAAGGGAAGTGCCGTATTCTGTGAGTACAATTCGTTCCCGACGATTACTAACTGTATATTTAATAAGTGCCGAAACATCGCGATATACGAAAATATCGGCGGCAGCGTAAATCTGTCAAACTGTCTGTTCTACGATAACAGAAACGGCGATTATTACCGTTACGATCCTGACAGAACAATTTATATGACTTATGACAGTGAAAACCCGCTGGTACCTGATGCTAATGCCCTGACAGAGCTAAATTCAAATACAGGCGGAGGTAACGTCGCAGGCGACCCGCTGTTCGTCACAGGCGACCTTGGCGATTATTATCTGAGTCAAAAAGTTGCCGGACAGGATCACAACTCTCCTGCAATAAACAAAGGAAACGACTTTGCGGCCAATATCCCGGTTCTGCCGAATACAACTATGGCTGATTATACAACAAGAACAGACAGCAATTCGGCGCCTGACGCCAACGATGCGGATTTGGTAGATATCGGCTTCCATTACATCAATACCAAAAACGCCGAAGTCCTCACATTAACGACTCAGGTTATTGGAACTCGCGGCGTAATCAGCCCGGTTGGCACCAACGAGTATTATGAAGGCACTATCGTTCAGCTTACAACAACTGCCGATTTAGGCTGGGAAAGAAGAATTTGGACCGGTACGGACAACGACAGTTCGACTAATGCCACAAACTATGTGGTTATGGTTGTCGATAGATCTGTAACTGTGTCGTTTGAACAGCCGGCAAAACTCTACGTACCAACCCAGTATCCATCTCTGCAGCATGCAATTGACGCCGCTAAGGGCGGCGATAAGATTATCCTCGCTAAGGGTACTTATCAAGGGAACGACAATAATTTAGACATGTCGGTAATTTATATAAACGGCAAAAATGTCATAATTGCCGGCAGCAAGCCGGACGACCCGTGTACCGTGGCTCAAACTATATTGTCAGGCAACGGTTTTACCATTACTAATACTGACCGGACAATGGTGTTTGACGGAATTACCATTCAGGATGCTCATTATTACGCAGGCACTGTTGATTGTTCTGCGGAATGGGCTCATAGTGAAAATGGTGACGGATACAATGGATACAATATCCTTGGCGGTGCGATGAGATTGTATAACGCGTCACCAACAATCCGCAATTGCCGATTCGTCAGATGCTCGGCCACAGGCAGCAATGGCTGTGAAGGCTCAACTGAATGGGGCGACGGCGGATGGGCAGGTTACGCACATGGCGGCGCAATAGGAATTGATCCTACAAGTAATCCGCTTGTCAAAAACTGCGATTTTATTGATTGCTATGTCCAGAGCGGCAGCGGAGGCGATGGCGCTACCAGAGGTCATGGCGGAAACTGGGGCGACTCCAACTCCGTCAGATGGGACTTCGGCCCGTACCAGTCACCTTCGTATTATAGCGGTAAAGGCGGCGCAATTTACTGCGGCAGCGGCAGTAAACCAGAATTCGAAAACTGTTTCTTCCAGGGCAATACTGCTCTCAGCGGCACAAGCGGCTCAAGCAATATTGACGGCTGGCCTAATTATCATTACGCCATCGACTCCTTTGGCGGAGCTGTTTATATAGCCAGCGAAAGCGAGCCGAAATTTACCGGCTGTATCTTCATCAGCAACGAGGCCGACACACGTAATCAGATTGGCGATGCCAACAGAACCTATGATGATGATTTCGTCCTGTTTAATCCAATAGTCAGCTACGGCGGAGCCGTTTGTGCTGAAGGCAGTTCAATACCGGTATTTAAGTATTGCACATTTACCGACAACATTGCCTGTGCCGGCGGTGCTATGTATTGGGAAAACTCTGTCGCCCACATAAGCAAATGCAACTTTGAAGGCTCAACCGCAATGTTTGGCGGCGGCATACTGCTTTTAGACAGCGATTCGATTATCTTTAATTGTAATTTCGTTAACAATCATGCCGTTGACCCCGCAGGTCAGGGCGGCGCAATTTACAGTGCATCAAGTGCGTCAAAATTCTATGACTGCCAGATTATGAATAATACGGCCTCCGAATCCGGCGGCGGTGCCTACTTCAGCGGCGAATTCGAGCCGAATATGCACAACTGTCTGATTACTTCCAATACTGCCGGCCGTGACGGTGCCGGTATATCAGCCAACTGGGATACCGAGCTTACTCTTTCAAACTGCACAATCGCAAACAACCTTGTCGTGGATAATAATTCCACTATCGTAGGCTTTGGCGGAGGTTTGAGCTGTGCTTATGATGCTTACGCCAGGGTTATTAACAGTATCCTCTGGTACAACAGAGCTGAATATGGTTCAGAAATATCCATTGGAAGCAACTTTGATGCCGCAGATAAGAGAAAAGCGAAGGTCAGCGTTTACTACAGTGACGTACAGGGTGGCGCAGCAGATGTATTTGCTGACTACGCAAACGGCTGTATACTCGACTGGAATGACATATCCAATTTCAGCGGCACAAACCTGACAAATCCGTGGTTTATTAGCGGCCCGTTTGGCGGCAATTACTACCTCAGCCAGCTTGACGCCAATGATGCCAACTACTCAAACCCGAAGGACAGCAACTGCGTCGATGCCGGTCTCGACACTGCTATAGCCAATGATATGTACAGACACACTACCAGAACAGACCATGTTATTGATATCGCAGATTCGAATGTAGATATGGGTTATCATTACACTCTGACCGCTGACATAGTCGGTGATTTTGACTTTGACGGCGATGTGGATTTCGATGACTTAGCCGCGTTTATGGAATACTGGATGCACAGCAATTGCAGCTTCCCGTATTTCTGCCATGATCGCGATATAACTGAAGACGGCGAAGTTGACTTCATAGATTACGCCCTCTTTACGGAAAACTACGGTGATGTAGAAAAAATTCCGCCAAAACCAGACCCGATGACATGGGCAGCAAGACCGAGTTCTGCGGGAGCAACTTCAATTACAATGACGGCAACTACCGCCAGAGATAATTCAGGTTCGACCGTTCAATACTATTTCGATTGTGTATCCGGCGGCAATTGCTCGCCAACCAACAATAATAATGACAGGGACTGGGATCCATGTTCAGTGTACACTAATGACAGCCTTACCAACAACGTACAATATGGTTATCGCGTCAAGGCACGTGATGCCCGACTCAATGAAACCGGCTGGAGCGTTATCGGTTATGCAATAACAGGCGAAGATACAACTCCGCCTAATCCTGACCCGATGATATGGGCAACAGTGCCTTCGGCAACATCGCCGAATTCCATCCGGATGGTTGCAGCCGACGCCTGCGACACCAGCGGCGTTGAATACTATTTTGACTGCGTCAGCCCCGGCTGCCATGACTGCAATAACAATAACTGGCAAAGCAGCATAGTTTATGAAGATAGCGGCCTTGACCCCAATACTACATATACTTACAGAGTCAAGGCTCGTGATAAATCATCAGCTCAAAACGAAACTCAGTATTCAATACCAATGTCTGCTACCACACTTGCCGCAGGTCAGGAACCAAATGAGACAGAGGATGTTAATGCACCGCTGCCAGACCCGAGCGAGTGGCTTAATCCGCCTTCCTGGTACCAGAGCGGCAGCTACTATTACCATACGATGACCGCTGTAACGGCTACCGATGCCAGCCAGGTCTTTTACTACTTCGAATGTGTTACCAATTCTGATTTAAGCAGCGACTGGCAGGAAAGTCCAACATACACCACAACAAAAATGACGGCTGTCAGCCATGCCGGTTACAGAGTCTGGACTATGGATATTTTTGGGAATTTAAGCGCATCTTCGCGTATCTACCACACATATTGCGGTTATACCTTCCCTTGTCAGTAATGTCCGGCAGTTAGTCACATTAAATAAAAAGCCCCTGCAATCAGGGGCTTTTTTTTAACCATTCACCCTCTGATACAGAAACATTCCTCAGCCCCCCTATTTCCCCACCTTCGCCGTGTAATCAATAATAACTACAAAATTCATTGCCATTCGACAATATTCCCAAAAAAGAAACCGGTTAAATAAAGTCTGATTAAACCTCACTATGAAAGAAAATTTATAGAATTTTACGCTTGGTTATTGACAACCGCAAAGACTAAAAATACTCTATTACAGCCTATTAAGTCTGCATCTAAAGATAATCTCGATATATGAGAACAGCAACGTTCAACATCTCTTGAAAATGACTAAGCCGTATCAGATGAATAACAGGGATTTTGCCGCTTGTTTTAAATATCTTATAAAATAAGAGAGGATTCAAAAAAGTATTTAAACATCATGGAAGAAAAAGGTTCCAAAAAAAACCTGCCGGCAGTTAAAGCTACAATTGAATTTGTAATTCTAATTCTTGCCGCAACAGTTCTGTTTTTAACCGTAAATTCTCTGGGGATTTTGGGTGCATTTTGCCGGTCTTATGCTCAACACGATAAGATTATGTTTGCCGTAATCCTCCTTGCATCGGCATTGGCTTTTTGTTCATTCAGAAGATGGCTTGAAGTTCGAAGAGCACACAAGAAACTGGCCGAATCCGAAGAAAAGCTTCGCTTTCAGGCAGCGCTGCTGGACGAAATCGGCGATGGTATCACAGCTACCGATTTTGAGGGAAAAATTACCTATGTAAACCAGGCCCAGTGTAACCGGATAAAAAGAAATAGAGATGAACTAATCGGACAACACGTTGAAATTTATGGTCAGGACCCCTCTTTAGGCGCAACTCAGAACGAGATAGTTCAGGCCACTCTTGCAAATGGCAGATGGTCCGGCGATGTTTGCAACACGGCATCGGACGGCAGCAAAATCGTCGTTGAGTGCCATACATGGCTGATGAAAGATAAAGACGGCAACCCGACAGGACTGTGCGGGCTATCAAGAGATATGACCGAAAGAAAAACACGCGAACAGGAACTGCAAAAACACAAATGTTATCTCGAAGCTCTTGATAAGGCCGCCGGAATACTTCTACATTCAATATTAGAAATAAAATACGATGAATTTCTTGCCACTTTAGGAGCTGCTTCCGATGTAGACAGGGTGCACATCTTTTTAAAAACCACTGATGAAAAGTCCGGTACGCCCCTCGTCAGACAAAAAACACAATGGTGCCGTAACGAAATCCAGCCTGTGTCGAAAGAATTTACAGAAAAATATTTTTTAGAAAAAATCTTTCCGGTGTGGCAAAAGATATTGACCGCCGGTAAATGTATACGCCTTTGTACGAAAAACTTCCCGCCCGAACAGCTTGACTTCTGGGAATCGATACATATAAAAGCACTGCTTATTGTCCCTATAATGCTTGATGACCAATTGGGCGGTTTCATAAGTTTCGATAACTGCACAGAACCGCGTCAATGGACAGAATTCGAAATTGAATTTATTGATACGGCGGCAAAAGACCTGGCGAGCGCAATAAAACGGCTGGAAATAAAAAAAGAATTAAAGGAACAGAGAGATTTTGCCCAAAAATTAATTGAGACCGCACAAACTATCGTCCTCGTACTGGACGCCAATGCGAATATTATAACCTTCAACCCGTATTTTGAAAAACTATCCGGTTACCGACTCGATGAAGTAAAGGGAAAAAACTGGATTGAAACCTTCCTGCCGGCACAGAACAGACAAAGAGTCCACAAGATTTTCGAAATAGCCATCCGTAATACCCCGACACAGGGCTATATCAATCCCATCATAGCAAAGAGCGGCAGGATTATATATGTCGAGTGGTTTGACAAAACACTGAAAGATGAAAATGGCAAAATAACCGCCCTGCTTGCAACCGGTCAGGATATTACCGAAAGACTAAAGGCCGAAGAGCAGCTCAAAAAGGCTCATCTTGAACTTGAACAAAGAGTCATACAACGCACCGCGGCACTGCAGACAATAAATACTCAGTTGACAAAAACAATTGAGGAAAAAGACCACATTCAGAAAATCCTGCAGGAAACCGAAAAAAATGCCGCTCTTGGCAAACTTGCGGCACAAATCGCTCACGAAATCAACAATCCTATGGCAGGAATTAAGAATTCGTTTCTGCTGATAAAAGACGCTATCCCATCGAATCATCAGTATTTCGGATACGTTGCAAGAATCGAAAAGGAAATCAACAGGGTCTCGCAGATAGTCAAACAGATGTTCGACCTTTACAGGCCTGATACAGACTCGGCAGATAATTTTATGGTTCGTGAAGTTATTGAAGATATTACTGAGCTTCTGAGAATCGCCAGCCAGGAAAAGCAGATACTTATCGAAATCAAATGCTCAGATGATATATCTGTTATCCTGTCAGAAGCGCTTTTCAGGCAGGTAGTTTATAATATAGTCCAAAACGCTATTCAGGCATCGCCGCCACAGGGGATAATCAAAATAGCCGCTGCAATAAGCGATTCGAGACTTAATATCCAGGTAAGCGACGAAGGACCTGGAATCGATGAAAAAATCAGGGAAAAAATCTTCGAGCCTTTCTTCACAACCGGCTCCGGCGGTTCCGCAAGCGGGCTGGGGCTGGGACTGTCTATAACAAAAGATATTATCAACGCGATGGAAGGAAAAATATCTTTTGAAAACCGTAAACCTATAGGAACCACATTTAATATTTCTATACCAATAAACAATGAATCAGCAAACTGACAATATTCTCGGAAATATCCTGCTCGCAGATGACGAACAAACCTTTCTGGAGGCAACGGCACAACTGCTTCGCAACGAAGGATTCGATTGCGATATCGCCGAAAATACTGAACAGACTCTGAAAAAACTTTCGCAGAAAAATTACGACCTGCTTATCGCAGATATAAAAATGCCCGGCAATTTAAACCTTGAACTTGTCCAAAAAGCCTCTTCCAGCCATCCTGCGATGAGTATCATTCTCATAACAGGTTACCCTTCTCAGCAAACCGCCATCGCAGCAGTCACACTGCCTGTAACCGCCTATATACTTAAACCTCTCGATCTTCCAGAGTTGCTGCAAAAAACCAAATCGGCTGTTAAAGTCAGTATGCTCTACAAGACAGTAAACAACACTAAAAACAATATTATGAAATGGGTTGAAGAACTGGAAAATATCGAGCTTACCCTGCAGCAAAACAGATATGATGCGTTCGACGCCGCCTTAAAAAGCTTTCTCAGTATTACGACCGCAAAAATAGACGAAGTTTTCGAGAATATTCGTCTTGTTACATTTCTGCTCGACGATATTAAACCTAATGCTCAAGTCTGCAAAATTATGAACTGTTCTAAATTATCGGACCTTACAGATGGAATAGAACAGGCTGTAAATTCCATCAAAAAAAGCAGAGAAATGTATAAATCAAAACAATTGGCCGAAATAAGAACAAAACTGGAAAAGTTACTTGAAAATATCCAGAAGTTTTAATGTTTCCTAAATGTTTTTTATTGGAATTGCCGATAATATAAATGATAAGATAAATTGAGTTTATTAGGACAATGCTCGCTGCTAATAGCGTATATCATTTTGGGTATATGATAGGAGTATGCGGGGGTAAGTCGTGCGAGATTGTGACCTAAAAAATGAGTTTCTCAAATTTATCAGTTATGGCAAACATCGGGCAAACAGAACTATCAACAGCTACAGAAGCGACCTTGACCAATTTGTGACGTTCCTAAGTTATGAAAATGCTGAAACTGAGAAGTTGGAGATTGTACCCATTTCGGGGCAAAAAACGAACCGGCCGGAAGAACAATCGGCATCGTTTTTAATAAAAGCGGATACGAAAAAGGTAAGGGCTTTTATGAGCCACCTGCAAAGAAGAAACTATTCTCAGGCTTCCATAAGACGGAAATTCGCAACCCTTCTCTGCTTTTACAACTTTCTAAATTCCCAACACTGGCTCGACTATAATCCTATGACTGAAATCAAACCGCCAAAAGTCAAAAAACATACGCCTAAAATACTCACTGACGAACAAATCTGGCAGTTGCTTCATACGCCGAATCTCGACAACTGGCTTGGGGCACGGGACCGGGCCATGCTTGAATTGCTGTGCAATACCGGAATCCGTGTCAGCGAGCTTGTCAATCTTAACATAGGCGATGTAAATTTAGGTAACCTCCAACTGGCGATTACCTCGTCCAACGATAAAAAAAGATTTATAAGTCTGACGGGCGCTGTTGCCGGAACACTCAATTACTACCTGAAACTAATGCAAAGAAAAACGGCTTTTGATGACAAAAATCCACAAAATCCCATTTTTGTGAATAAATTCGGCACAAGACTCGATGTAAGAAGTGCCGACAGAAGAATTGAAAAATATATTGCACTTGCAGGGCTGGATAAATCGATTACTCCTTACGATTTCAGGCACAGTTTTGCCCAAAAACTTTTACGGCAGGGCGCCGATATCGATGAATTACATCGGCTTTTTGGGTTTGAGTCAACCTCCGCAACACAGTTGTACGTTGAATCTCTTGGTTAAAAAAACAAGAAAGTTTTCTTGAAATTGCCTCGACGAGGATTTAAAATACAGTCTCAAAATAATGGGCGAATCGCAGAAAAACTTAATATCAGATTCGAATAAAGAAGAGGTTGTTATGGTTGGACAGGGCCGCATTCTGCTGGCTGACGACGAACAAACCTTCTGTGATTCCACGGGTGAGCTACTCAGGCGGGAAGGTTATCATTGCGATTGTGTTCCGGATGCTCCGGCAGCAATAGAAAAACTAAAACAAAATTCCTATGACCTGCTTATCGCAGACATAAAAATGCCCGGCAATCCGAATCTTGAACTGATTAAGGATCTGCCGGAACTGGCAAAAGGCACTTTCGCTATACTCGTAACCGCATATCCATCGCAGAAGTCGGCCATTGAAGCGGTCCAATTGCCTGTCGCGGCATATATGGTAAAACCCCTCGATTTTGATGAACTGAAGAAAAACGTTGACCAGGCTATTAAACAAAAAAACCTTTTCCAAACAGTTTCCCAGACAAAAGAACGGCTCCAACAGTGGCAAACACAGATGCAGAACATAGAGGAAGTTCTTAAAAAAAGGAACAATAAAACATTTTCCACTTCCATCAGAAATTTTCTCGACCTGACCCTGAGCAATATAAGCGCTGCATTTATGGATGTAAAAAATCTTACTCAAATACTGGCAGACGACCAAAAAGAATCGGCGGTCTGCAATCTTCTGAATTGTCCGAAACTTACTGAACTTACTGAAGGTTTGGCCGAAACAATAAAAATACTTGAAATGACAAAAAGCTCCTTTAAGTCAAAAGAACTCGGACAACTAAGAATAAAACTGGAACAACTGACAAAAAAAGCCAAAAAAATTTAAAACTTCCGCTGGAATCTGCCGATAACAAAAAGATAAGTTAAGGTATTTTGCCTTTGCGGACGGTATTAAGGCTCGTAAGTAGAAGGCACAACCTAAAAAAAGGTTGTGCCTTTTTGTTTATATTTTTTTTATGATTATATTAATTGAATAAAAGCTATGGACAATTTGTTGAATCGAAACAACCATAAAAACGCAGTCAAAGAATACAACCTGGATCTTTATACCGCATTGTCAATATTTACAGCTAATGCCCCAAAACTAATTGATACTATTATAGATACTATAGAGACAGAAAGTCTGACAGAGCTGGAAGACCTTGCGGCAAAACTGATTAGACACAGCAATAATGCCCAACTGACCGGCTTTACCGAAAGGGTAAAAACCCTCATTATAGCTGCCAGAGAACGTAATATCCCCATGGTAGAAAAACAAGCTGATTCCTTAAAACAGTGTTTTGAGCAAATGACCAGGACGGTTCGTGCCACTGCATAGGCAATAAGAAACCAAACAAAACCACCTGACAATCCATTAATTGCAACAAATCAAGGTTATTTATAGCCAAGTTGTCCCTATTAAAAATATACAAAACTGTAGATATTATTTAAAAAGCTGATATAATTCCTTCTTATGTTTTAAAGCGAAGAGATTAGCAAAACTTATTAACACTTTAAATAAGGAGGAAAAAAATGAACACCGACGCTAAATACGCACAATTTGCCCTTACCCGTGAAATGATGCAGACCCCGGATATTCTGCGAAATTTCAAGCTTTCAAACAGCGAAAAAGTCCTCAACGCCCTCAAACAACAAGGGAAACTCTTTTTTACCGGCGAAGGCTCAAGCAGGATTTTCCCGGCCAAAAACGCAATGTACTGCGCAAAAAGAGCGGGCATTAATCTCGACCTCGCGACAGAAGGCGGCCTGCAGTCATGCAGTTACGACCTTGCGGACTTCGTTGTTTTCGGCGCATCCAACAGCGGACAAACAAAAGAGGTCATTCGCCTGTTTGAAAAACTTAACAAGATTAATCATAAAAATCTCTTTGCGCTTATCGCAAATAAAAATACAAAACTCGAATCCATAGCACAGCAGACCTTTATCTTAAGCTGCGAAAAAGAGCTGGCTGTGGCCGCCACAAAAAGCGTCGCCGAACAGGCCCTGTTCTATCAGGAATTACTGTCCGCATTTCAGGGGATATCGCTCGGCAGGAAATTGTCTCAACTGGCCGATGCATTTCACAAGGCTCTGACAATGCCGATAGACGAAAAAATTACAAACGCGATAGCATCAGCAGGTACGATTTATTTCGCCGGCAAGAATGACGGCGTCGCAGAAGAATTAACATTAAAAACAAACGAAATTACCCGCAAGAAAAGCGACTTCCTTGAAGGCACTTATGCCGTTCACGGCGTAGAAGAGGTAATGAATAAAAACGATGTTGTTATTCTGATTGACCCGTTCAAGAGCGAACTGGAAAAGATAAAACAGACCCTCGTCGACGGCGTGGGCTTAAAAGTTTTCGCTGTCTGCGATGAAGAAACAATATTCCCAACAATCAAAATACCTGATATCGGAGAACTGACCAATTATGTATATCTTGCCGCCGGATGGAATATCCTGGTTGAAACGGGCGTAAGTCTTGGTATCAATCTTGATAAGCCTCAGCGGGCAAGAAAGGTCGGCAACGAATACTTCGGCGGTTAAATCTTTTTATTTTCGGCTTGTCAGGTAAATTGCCTGCTCGGCAAAGAGATTAGGAGCAAACTTTACAGGACTTCGGCGATTGCCGATGAGCGGGATTTTTGTCTCGACTTTTGCGCCGATTTTATCACAGAATTTTTCGAAATCCTTAATCGATATAACGTGTATATTCGGCGTATCGTACCATTCGAAAGGCAACTGTTTGGTACGGGGAGCCCTGCCGCTGAAGAACAGGCCCGCTCTGCACCGCCAATATGCGAAATTCGGAAAACTTACAATAACTTTTGACGCAACTCTTAAAAGCTCAGCAAAAACATGATGCGGATTTTTAAGCGTCTGCAATGTCTGGGAAAGTATGGCATAATCGAAGCTGTTGTCCGGATAATGCCTGAGGCCGCGTTCGATATCCCTGTGGATTATATTAAGGCCGCCGCTTACACACTGCAAAATCAGTTCCTGGTCAACTTCGATGCCCTCAGCGTCGATATTTTTATCGTGCTGAAGATGCAGGAGAAGCTGTCCGTCTCCGCAGCCGACATCAAGAACCCTGCTGTCGGGTTCTATAAGCGATTCTATCAGTTCGTAATCAACGCGGAGCCTTTTTACGCGCTCAATGCCTTTTGCGCTGGAAATAACGGAAAGTCTTTCGAACTTTGGCTTTTCAATAGTCGTCGAAATAAATCCGCTGATTAATCTGCCCAGCGTTTCAGGTTCCAGCAGAAAAGCATCGTGACCATAAGGCGAAAAAATATTACAATAGCTGACGAGTTTTCTTTGCGCGACAAGAGCGTTTACCATTTCTTCAGATTGAGCCGGCGTAAAAAGCCAGTCGCTTGTAAAGCTGATTATTAAAAATCTTGTTTTCGTCTTCGCGAAAGCCTGCTCAAGCGAACCGTGCTCTCTGGCAAGGTCGAAATAATCCATCGCCTTTGTTATATACAAATAGCAATTGGCGTCAAAACGGTCGACAAAGCTCTGGCCCTGATAGTCGAGATATGTCTCAACTAAAAATTCAGAATTCAAATCGTAACTGTATTCATCGGCGCTTCTCAGTTCCCTGCCGAATTTTTCCCTCATGCTCTCTTCTGAAAGATAAGTAATATGGCCAATCATTCTGGCGGTGGCAAGACCTTTCTTCGGTGCCCTGCCGGCCTCAATATCCGAAAGGATTGCGTTTCTGCCGACCGCGTCAAAGGCAATCGCCTGCGCACCGAGCCTTGACGTAGCGGCAATTACTACCGCCGATTTGACAAGCTCAGGATATTCTATCGCCCACTGGAGCACCTGCATTCCGCCCATTGAGCCGCCGACAACGCTTAAAAGCCGCTTTATGCCGAGCTTATCCAGCAGTAACTTCTGAACCTTAACCATATCCGCAATGGTTATCATCGGGAAGTCAAGATTGTAAGGTTTTCCCGTCTGCATATTGATACTCGACGGTCCGGTTGTGCCGCTGCAGCTTCCGAGAAAATTGGAACATATTACATAATATTTGTTCGTATCAATCGCCTTGCCGGGACCTATCATTATGTCCCACCAGCCGGGCTTTTTATCGTCGGCACTGTTAAAACCGGCCGCGTGAGCGCTTCCGCTAAGGGCGTGACAAATAAGCACAGCATTATCGCCGGCGGAATTCAACTGTCCATAAGTCTCATAGGCCGCATCTATAGGAGCCAGAGTTTTCCCGCTGACCAGCTTTAAAGGCTTATCAATATCGACAACCCTTATAGTTTTGGTCTCAACAATACCAACCGAACTTGTTTGCTTTTCAGTCATATTAAATCAGGACAATCCCTATCTGTCTCACTTTCACGACAATACGGCTTGTTGTGAAAATTACACTATTTTTTATCGCTCACAGATTATATACAGGGGGTTTTTGTTATTCCACAATAAATTAAACTGCTGAAAATTGTTCTTATCAGGCTCTTTTCAGCTTTTTTCATAGACAGCGATAAACAAAAAGAATATACTAATCGTTTTAATTTTAACGAAAGTAAAGTCGTCACGGGGGCTCCTGAAAGCTATTGTGAGGTAAAATATGAGTGAAAATCTTCAGACAGAAGTTAAAAAGATTTGCCAGGCCTGCGGCAATGACCGAACAAGAATGATGGATATTGTCCGAGCGGTACAACAGCAATTCGGACAGGTCAGCAGCGAAGCGATGAATCTTATCGCCAAATCCGTCAATTGCCACAGGGTCGAGGTAGAAAGCGTCGTTTCGTTTTACGCGTTTCTGTCGAAAAAATCCAAAGGCAAAATTGTCATCCGTCTGTGTAACGATGTGGTCGATAAGATGGCCGGCGTCGATAGAATCGCCGAAGCATTTAAAAAAGAGCTCGGCATTGATTTCGGCCAGACAACACCGGACGGCAAAATAACCCTCGAATATACGCCCTGCATAGGAATGTGCGACCAGGCACCGGCGGCACTTGTAAATGATGAAGTCATAACATATCTTTCCACCGACAAGGTAAAAGAGCTTATCGATGATATTAAAAAGCATTACGACCCGGCGAAACTAAAACATCGTCTCGGCGACGGCAATAATGCCGATGAGCTTGTTCACTCCTGCGTACATAACGGCGTAAGAAAAAAAGGCAGGGTTATTTTTTCCGAATACAAACAGGAAGCCGGCCTGAAAAACGCTCTGGCTATGAGTCCTGTAGAAGTAATCAACGAAGTAAAAACAGCTCGTCTTCGCGGCAGAGGCGGCGCGGGATTTCCGACAGGAATGAAATGGCAGTTCACACGGGCCGCGACAGGCAATAAAAAATTCATCCTCTGTAATGCCGATGAGGGCGAACCAGGCACTTTTAAGGACAGAGTCCTTCTGACGGAACGTGCCGATATGCTTGTCGAAGGTATGACAATCGGCGGCTACGCAATCGGGGCAGAGGCAGGCATTCTGTACCTGCGGGGCGAATACGCTTACCTGAGAAAACTGCTCGAAAAAGTTTTAAAAGACAGAAGAGATAAAAAACTCCTCGGTAACAATATTCTTGGCAAACAGGGCTTCAATTTCGATATTACAATCCAGATGGGAGCAGGCGCATACATCTGCGGTGAAGAAACGGCATTGATAAGTTCCTGCGAAGGTCTGCGAGGCGACCCGAAAACAAGGCCGCCGTTCCCGGCACAAAAAGGCTACCTCGGTCTTCCGACCTCGGTAAATAACGTTGAAACATTATGCTGTGTGGCTCGCATACTTGAAATGGGCGCCGCATGGTTTGCGGAGGTAGGCTCGAAAGGCAGTCCAAGTACAAAACTGCTGAGCATTTCCGGCGATTGCAGACTGCCGGGCGTTTATGAATTTCCATTCGGAATAAAAGTAACAGACCTGCTGAAGGAAGTCGGCGCCGACGATGCACAGGCTGTACTCATCGGCGGTCCAAGCGGCCAGATAATAGGTCCAAATGATTATAATCGAACCATCTGCTATGACGATTTGGCGACAGGCGGAGCAGTAGTCATATTCGGTCCGGAAAGAGATATGGTGGAAATCGCCGCCGAGTATATGGAATTCTTTGTCGAGGAAAGCTGCGGTTATTGCACCCCGTGCAGAGTAGGCAACGTATTGCTGAAAAAATATCTTGATAAAATTCTCGCAGGCAAGGGCGAACCGGAAGACCTCGATATACTGCAAAAACTCGGTGAAAGCATCAAGACAACCAGCAGATGCGGCATGGGGCAGACTTCGCCGAACCCGGTACTGACCACACTGAAAAATTTCCGCAAAATCTACGAAGCGAAAGTCAAAAAATCTTCTGACGGTATGCAGCCGAATTTCGATATTAGAAAAGCTCTGGCAGACGGTGAAACCGCTGCAAATCGTCAATCTGTAATCTACACAAAATAAAGTCCTAAGGACTCCTAATGGAGGATAAAAAATGAGTGAGCATATAACCTTTACAATTGATGGCGTTGAGATAAAAGGCAAGGCTGGACAGACTATTCTGCAGGCTGCTGACCAGGCAGGTATCTATATACCAAGACTCTGCTATCTCTCCGAGCTTATACCCCACGGAAGCTGCCGGGTATGTACCGTTATTGTCAACGGCAAACCGCAGGCCGCCTGTACTCAGCCGATAACAGAGGGAATGACCGTAGAAAATGACACGCCGGAGCTTAAAGAGCACAGGCGCAATATTATCGATATGCTCTTTGTCGAAGGCAATCACTATTGTATGTTCTGCGAAAAGAGCGGCAACTGCGAACTGCAGGCTATGGCTTACAGACTCGGCATCCCGGCCCCGAAATATCCTTATCTTTTCCCGGAAAAAGACATCGATGCCACGCATCCGGACATATTCATCGACCGCAACAGGTGCATTCTGTGCGGCAGATGTGTCGAGGCTTCAAGAGATATCGACCATAAAGGCGTTTTTGAATTTGTAGGCAGAGGCATTAACAAGAAAGTGGCCGTCAACGCCGAAGCAAACCTCAAAGACAGCAATTTTAAAGTCGCCGATAAAGCCGCCGATGTTTGTCCTGTCGGTTCGATAATTAAAAAACGAGTCGGTTTTGCCGTTCCTGTAGGACAGAGAAAATACGACAGCAAGCCAATCGGCTCTGAAATAGAAAACAAAAAATAAAAAGTTTGTAAGGATATAGAAGATGTCAAAACCAAAAATAGCAACAGCATCGCTGGCCGGCTGCTTCGGCTGTCATATGTCGATACTCGACATCGATGAGCGGATTTTAAAGCTTATCGAGCTTGTCGATTTCGACAAATCGCCAATTGACGACATAAAGGAATTTACCGGAAGATGCGCTGTGGGCCTGATTGAAGGCGGATGCGCGAACGAGGAAAACGTCCGCGTTCTGCAGGACTTCCGCAAACACTGCGATATCCTTATTTCCGTCGGCGATTGCGCCATCATGGGCGGAATACCGGCAATGAGAAACAATATCCCTTTAAAGGAATGTCTCGATGAGGCATATCTGAACGGCCCGACGGTGCACAATCCGGAAAATATTACCCCGAACGATAAGGAGATCCCGCTGTGCCTTGACAGGGTTTATCCGTGCCATGAGGTCGTCAAGATTGATTATCATCTGCCCGGCTGTCCGCCAAGTGCGGATACTATCTGGCAGGCGCTTGTAGCGCTTTTGACCAATAAACCTCTTGAACTGCCTTATGAACTGATAAAATACGATTAACTTGTCAGCAAAGGCGGATTCTTTTTATGGTGACCATTTTGGAGTATTAAAAAGTGAGCAATAGCAAAAGCAAAAGAGTCATAATCGAACCGGTAACCAGAGTTGAAGGTCACGGCAAGGTCTCTATCCTGCTTGACGAAAATAACAAAGTTACCCAGGCAAGATTTCATATCGTTGAGTTCCGCGGCTTTGAACGATTCGTTCAGGGCAGGCCATACTGGGAAATGCCAGTGCTCGTACAGAGACTGTGCGGCATCTGCCCGGTAAGCCATCATCTGGCGGCGGCAAAAGCAATGGATAAAATCGTCGGCGTTGACAAACTGACTCCGACCGCAGAAAAAATGCGCAGACTTATGCACTATGGACAGATGTTCCAGTCGCATGCTCTGCATTTTTTCCATCTTTGCTCGCCTGACCTGCTGTTCGGCTTTGACGCAGACCCGAAAATCAGAAACGTTATCGGCGTTGCGATTAAATACCCGGAGCTGGCCGTGCAGGGCGTTATGATGAGAAAATACGGACAGGAAATCATCAAGGCCACGGCAGGCAAGAAAATTCACGGCACAGGAGCCATCCCCGGCGGTATAAACAAAAATCTTTCCATCGCCGAAAGAGATGTTTTCCTCAAAGACCTCAAGCAGATGCTCGAATGGTCGAAAGGCGCCCTTAAAATCGCGAAGGACTACACCGTTGCGAATTTAGATACGCTCAAACCGTTCGGCTCGTTCGATTCGAACCATTTAAGCCTTATCCGTAAAGACGGCGCAATGGATTTATACCACGGCAATTTGCGGGCAATTACAGCCGATGGCAAAAAAATATTCGACCAGGTCGATTATTCAAATTATCTCGACTATATCGCCGAAGAAGTAAAATCGTGGTCGTATATGAAGTTCCCGTTCATCAAATCACTTGGCCCCAAAAAAGGCTGGTATCGTGTAGGACCGCTGGCAAGAGTAAACACCTGCGACTTCATCGACACACCGCTGGCCGAAGCTGCAAGAAAAGAATTTATGGCCGTTACCGGCGGCAGGCCGAACAATATCACAATGGCTTATCACTGGGCAAGAATGATTGAGCTTCTGCACTCGATAGAGAAAATAGACGAGCTTCTGCACGATAAAGACCTGCAGGGAACCAACCTTGTCGTAAAAGGTCAGAGAAGAAACGAAGGTGTAGGCCTTATCGAAGCTCCGCGTGGAACATTGTTCCATCATTATAAAGTCAATGACGATGACCAGGTCGTAATGGCCAACCTTATAGTATCGACAACGCATAACAATGAGCCGATGAACCTTGCGGTTCAGAAAGTCGCCGCGGACTTTATTGATGGCGTGCCGAATATTACCGAAGGCCTTTTGAATCGTATCGAAGTTGCCATAAGAGCTTACGACCCGTGTCTTTCCTGTGCGACGCATGCAATGGGAAAAATGCCCCTGAAGGTTACGCTTTTCGATTATCAGGGCAACGAGATAGCAAGTAAAACAAAAGAATAATAATGGCGGCGGAAGTTAATAAAATTCTGCTGATTGGATACGGCAATCCGGCAAGGGCCGACGACGGTTTGGGACCTGCTGTTGCCGAAAGTATAGGGCTTAAAAATCTGCCCGGTATTACGGTTGAGGCCGATTACCAATTGACAATTGAAGATTCCGCTCAGGTTGCCGAGCACGATGTGGTTATTTTCGCCGATGCTTCGGTGAACTGTTCTGAGCCTTTCAGCTTTGAGCCTTTGACGGCAAAGGAAGGCGGAAGTTTTTCGAGCCACAGCGTTGAACCGGCTGAGGTAATGGCACTGGCCGAGAACCTTTTTAAGTCGAAGGTTAAAGGCTTTATGCTTGCCGTCCGCGGTTATGAATTCGATAAGTTCGATGCGCCGCTGAGTGAAAAAGCAAAGCAGAATCTTGAGAAAGCACTGCTCTTTCTCGGAAATTTGCTGAAAACGAAAAATTTTAATAATTTACAAAAAATTATTTCCTGTTCTTAAAGGAGCCCGATATGCAGGATGGAAAATATGTAATAATGGCAATCGATGATGACGAAGATTTTCTGGCTGCGACCCGTATGGTTCTCGAAGCCAATGGTTATATTATGGTTGAAGCGAAAACCGCTGAAGAAGGTCTTAAGCTTTATAAAAAAATAAACCCGGACCTTATCCTCGTTGACTTAATGATGGAAGAGGTCGATTCCGGCACTAATTTCGCCAAAGAAATGAAAATCATAGGCAACAAGTCCCCGGTATATCTTTTAAGCGCGGCAGGCGACGGAATGACCAATAGCATCGATTACTCTCAACTCGGTCTTGCCGGCGTATTTCAAAAACCGATTAAAAACGAACGGCTGCTGAACGTAATAAAAGCCAAGCTGAAATAAACTTATTTTCAGTCCCCTGCAAGTTCTACCCTGCATTTTTCTACGGCGGCCAGGAATTCTCTGCCATAGTTTTTCCGGACAATCCTGCTGTCGAGTACCACTATTATACCTGTATCGGTTTTACTGCGTATTAGTCTGCCGAAGCCCTGCTTGAATTTTATAATCGCCTGCGGAAGCTGATATTTGAAAAAGGGATTATGTCCCTGGGACTTTATATGCTCAATTCTTCCTTCGATTAACGGATGACTCGGCACCGCAAAAGGCAGGCGTACTATTATGACATTGCTCAGTGCCTGACCCGGAACATCCACGCCCTGCCAGAAACTATCGGCACCGAAAAGCACGCTGCCTCTGTCCATTTTAAACTGTCTCAAAAGCTCAGACCTGTTAACCGAACCGCCATGCACAAGCAGCTCGATATTGTTTTCGATGAACCAATCCGAAAGTATATCGGCAATTTTTTGGAGCATCTGGTAACTGGTAAAAAGAACAAACGCCCTGCCGCCGGTCTGCTTGACATATTTTTTTATTTTCTCAGATGCCTCCTGCATAAATGCAGCGTCATCCGGCTCAGGCATATCAGGCTCAATATACATCGTAACCTGTCTTTCGTAATCGAAAGGAGAGCCGAGCTTTAACGGCTTAAACTTTTCCAGCCCGATTCGCTGGGCAAAGAACTCAAAGCCGTTTCTGTCTCCTTCGTTGTCACAGCATAACGTAGCACTTGTAAGTATTACCGACTCGAACTTGTCAAACAGGCATTGCTTTATATCCACGGCAGGATTTATCGGAGCGCTTCGCAGTGAAACCGCTTTTCTTCTCGATTTATCCGACACCTCGACCCAATGCACATTTGCCTTGTCCGAACAGGCGAGAAAATTCTGAAAATCAGTCTGCAAAGCCCCGAGTAAACCGGCAAAACGCAAAAGCTCAAACTCCTCATCCGTATCTTTATTATCCTTTGCAAGCGATGTAAGAACGAGCCTTAATTTCTTTAACGGTTCTGTTATAACATCAGCTACGAATCTTTCCCTGACCCTGCCGTTGCCCCTGTTTTTTTCGAACCAGTCCTGCACAAGGTCAAAAAACTTTTTTGCCGCCTCATCGCAGGATTTTACAAGTTCAATCGCCAGTGCATAGCCGGTATTGGCAAGAAGCCCCTTTTTGGTTCTGGAATAAAAAAGACCCTGCAGCGGGGAGAATACCCGCCACTGGCTTATATCAATTCCGAAATGCTCCTGCGCGACATTTTCAATATTATGCGCCTCGTCTATTACCACGAATTTATAATCGGGCAAAATCGATACGTTCTCACGTCGCAGTACAAGGTCGCTGAATAAAAGAGCGTGATTGGCTATAATAATATCGGCGGTTTCAAGCCTTCGGCGGCTTTTCCAGTAGAAGCACTTTTTGAAATGCTCACACTTTCTGTTTCGGCAGTTGCCGTGCTCGCTTTTGACGGCATTCAGTATCTGTATCGAAGGAATAAAATCCAGTTCGCTGAATAATCCTTCTTTGCTTTGAGATGCCCATGCGCCCAAACGTACAAGCTCATCGGCGGCAGCATCGAAAAGTCCCTGCTGTTTTCTTCTGGCGAATTCGAGTCTTCTTAAACATACGAAATTATTGCGTCCGCGTGCAAGAGCGGCATCGAAACATCCGCCAAGCGCCACGGCAAGAAATGGAATATCCTTATTAATCAATTGTTCCTGAAGTGTGATTGTGTAAGTACTGATAAGCACTTTACACTTCTGTTGTTTGGCCGCTTCAATGGCAGAGACAAGATATGCAAAACTTTTACCAATGCCGGTGCCGGCCTCAACGGCAAGGTGGTAATGGTTTTTAAAGGCATCGTGAACCGCATCGGCCATCTGCCGCTGCTGAGGTCTGTCTTCGTAACCGGCAAAACAGCTTGCGATGCTGCCGCCGGTGCCAAAAATTTTTTCTATGCTGAAATCTTCACCCAATTAAGCACACATCATCGTTATTTATTCTCAATCGCCTGTCTAAGGACTTTTACGGCCTGATTGTCAGGCATTTTTTCGGCCGCAACATTAATAGCCATTGTCGCCAGCTCATGTTTGTCAAGCTGATAATAAACATAGGCAAGCAAAAAGCTAAGTTCAGGAGAATGATTTTTATCAATATATTTAACTATATCCGCTATCCTGCTTTCGAGCCGGTCTTTGTCGGGTATCATGGCATGGAGGTCTACTTTAAATTTTACATACTGCGGGAAAATATTTATCACCGTTACAAGATAATATGCACTGCTCATATATTCACCGCTGGCAAAGAGTGCATGCGACTTGCCGGCATAAGCAAGCGGGTCTTCGGGCTTATATATGCTCGCAAGCGTATAAGCATCGGCGGCACGATAGTACTGACCCTGTTTTAAAAATTCCTCTGCCGATTTCATATAATAATTAAATTTATCATCCGTCTGTGCGGCAAATGTCTTATACACTCCCGTAACCGCTTCGGCAGTTTCCTTTTCTATATTGGAAAGACCGCTTCGCATTCCTCCGGCGTTTGCGTCCTGAATCTTTGTTATGTCGGGTTGGGATTTTTTTGTAATTTGCGTTTGTTCATCTCCCAGGTTTTGTTCCTGTGTTTTATCCTGACCGGCCCCTTCGAGCATTTGCTCGTAAATACTTTTAACCGGTGCGGTTTGTAAAGAATCTTCGCGTATCTCGCCTCTCTTTAATGGTTCAACAGGCTTAGAACGCTCCAGCGGTTTAACAGGTTCGAGTACCGAAGGAATACTTTCATCTTCCGGCAGAACCTGTTGATTTGTTTTTAAATTATCATTATCGCTTTTTATTGTTCGCTGCAAAGCAGTGGTAAGATTTTTCTGTTCTCTACGGCTCATCAAACCATAGCCGACAAGTCTTTCAAGGTCGAGAGGGTTATTATAAGACAGAGGTCTTGTCTGAGTATATTCGTAAGGCAGTGGAGTGGCCGGCAAACCGGTAGCCGCCTGCGCATTGACATATTTTGGAATAGCGTAATAGCCCGTTCCATGGTCTTGTTTTATGGACGGATAAGTAATAAGACCAGACGCCCCGCCGCGAGTCATGGAACTTACCGTCTGGGACGGCAAATAATATGGCTGAGGCGAAGTCTGACTGTTACTGATATTTATCGGCGCCGACCGTCTTAAAAATGAATTCAGATCGCTGCTGCCGGCATAGGCACCAAAATCAGTAGTAGAGCGATATGGTACAAAACCACGAAACTGCGCCCCGCCGCTGACATTGCCCGTAACCGTAAGATTGCCGCTGGTATTTATCGGGTTAGGAGACCTTCTGAGCCCGCTTTGAACACTGCTCGGCGGTACAGTCGGATCGCCTATCGGGCTGTTAATCGCCAAACAGGCCGCACAAAAAACCTGAATAACAAAAAACGTTCTTATCGCGATATTCTTTTTCATTTTTTGCACCTCCGGGAATCATTTCCTTTTGTATTTCGGTTTTTGCGCCCAGCTTAGTTTGCCGGCAAGCGTATCCCATTGCGTTCGCAGAGGATTATTTACCACAAGGAAAGACCCTTTGTGTTTTTCAACGGTAATAACATCGTCACATTCAAGTGAACTTAGTATCTGCCCATCCAGTATTATGGATGTGTTTTTATTAACTCTTTGCGGACGTATCTCAATCTTATTGCCGGCATCTATTACAATCGGCCTGAAACTCAGGGTATGCGGACATATCGGCGTAATCACTACCGCTGAAAGATTCGCCGACAATATCGGCCCGCCCGCAGAAAGATTATACGCCGTTGAACCTGTCGGGGTCGATATGATAATCCCGTCGCTTACACAGTCGGCAAGGCTTTGGCCGCGAACCGTCATCTTCAAGCCAATCATATTGTAGTCGGCACCGGCAGTTATAACGACATCGTTTATGGCGGTCGAAACAAGTTTCTTTTTGCCCTTACCGGCAATAGTACATTTAAGCATCATCCGTTTTTCTATCAGCTTCTTCTCTGTCGTGACTCTGCTGAAAAGCTGCTTGACCTGCTCAAGACTGAACTCGGCCAGGAATCCAAGTCTGCCGACATTGACTCCGATAACGGGTATATTAGTTTCGCTGAGGTCTCTTGCCGCTGAAAGAATTGTGCCGTCTCCGCCAAAAACAATTGCGTAATCAGCCTTGCCTGCGATATCGCTGATACAATCTCCCCGGAAACAATTTGCAAGTACCCGAGCTTTTCGGGCGGCAAACTTTGTAAAATTATCGATCGCCTCGGCGACAAATTCACGCCGGGTATCGCCAAAAATTATCAACTTTGGTTTTCGGCCTGTTTTGACCATAATCTTTTCCCGGAATTTAATGTGTTTTAACTAACTTTTTTACCGCCTCAACTATACCTTCCGCGCCAATACCGGAATCGGCAATTTGTAATTCTCTTTTGTTAATTTGTACGAATTCATCGCTTATGCCAAGCACTTTTATTTTCGCCGTATCCGCTCCTGCCGCAGATGCCGCCTCAAGAACCGCTGAACCAAAACCGCAGGAGGCAAAATGGTCTTCCACAGTTATTATACGGCTGCCGGCCCTGAGCAACGCAATAATTTTTTCATCCAGCGGTTTGGCAAACCGGGCATTTATAACCGTTACGTCGATATTATCGGTCTTAAGTATTTCCGCCGCCTTTATGGCTTCAAATATCATACTGCCATAGGCCACAACAGTTATATCGTCTTTCCCGTGTTTTACCGTCACACTTTTGCCTAATTCAAATGGCTGTGAAAAAACTTCAGGATAAAGTGCGTCATTAACTTCTTCTTTCGGATATCTTATCGCCACCGGACGTTCCGCTTCAACGGCAAAACGCATCGCAAGCTCAAGCTCCGCGCCATTGGCCGGTGCAATAAGCACCATATTCGGCATCATCCTTAAAAAACCAATATCCATAAGTCCGTGATGAGTTGGACCATCGGCACCAACCAGCCCGGCCCTGTCTATACAGAAAATAACCGGTAAATTCTGCAGTGCAACTTCCTGAAATATCTGGTCGAAACTTCTCTGAAGAAATGTCGAATAAATACACACGAAAGGTTTTAGGCCCATTTTCGCCTGGCCCGCCGCCATATCCACCGCCACCGATTCGGCTATACCGACATCGTAATAACGAGTTTTAAATTCCTGCCTGAACTTCGCCAGTCCTGTACCGTCAGACATTGCCGCGGTGATTGCCATTATCCTGTCGTTTTGTTTGGCAAGTTTTACAATCGCGTCTCCAAAAACAGATGTAAAACTTTTACCGGCAGATTTTTCAAGCTCAAGTTCGCCATTGATTTTGAAAGGCCCTGTGGAATGAAATTTGGTTGGGTCGTCATCGGCAGGACTGAAGCCTTTGCCTTTCTTCGTATAAACATGCAGAATAGCGGGCCTGTCAAGATGCGACATCGCCTTGAAAAGCTCTATAAGCGATGTTATATCGTGCCCGTCAACCGGACCGAAATATGGAATATTGAGACTTTCAAAAAGCCTGCTCGGCGTAATCGCCATACGAAGAGTTCGTTTGAATTTTTCCAAAGCATCTTCCATTTTCTTGCCGCCGGGCAGATGCTCAAGTATCCTGTTGGTTGTATTCCGCAAATCCTCATAAGTATGACTGAGCCGAACTTTCGCCAAAAATCTGGCGATAGCGCCTTGTGAAACATCAATCGCCATCGAGTTATCGTTAAGAACAACGAGGAGCTGTCTTTTGACAAGGCCGAGATTATTCATCGCCTCGAAATTCAGGCCGTTGACAATGCTCGCATCGCCGACAAAAGCGACTATCTTCTCTTTAGTTTTGAGTGTCTCAGCAGCAAGGGCAAGCCCCAGCGCTGTCGGTATCGATGTGCCCGCATGGCCGACAGAGAATTGGTCGTATTCACTCTCGGCAGGCGATGGAAAACCGCTTATGCCGTCTTTTTGCCTTAACTTTTTGAAAAGCTCTCTCCTGCCTGTCAGAATTTTATGAGCATAACACTGATGGCCGACATCCCAAACGAGCTTGTCTTTGCTGAAATCAAATACATAATGCATCGCGATAGTGAGTTCAATAGCGCCAAGATTGCTGGCGAGATGGCCGCCTGTGCAGCTTACGGAATGAGTAATAAAATCCCGAATCTCCGCCGCGAGTTTGTTCAACTGCGGCATCGAAAGAGTTCTGATGTCTTTGGGATAATTTACCTTATCAAGCAATTCGTATTGCATATTCTTATTTCTTCCTGTCAACAAGCGTTAAAGCAAGTTCTTTTAATATTATGGCTTTTTCGCCGAATGGTTCAAGTATCTTTGCGGCCTTATGGGCGATTTCCCGTGCATTTTTTTTCGATTCATCCAGACCTAAAACAGCGGGATACGTCAGCTTGCCCTGTTTAGCGTCCTTCCCGGCCGTTTTGCCAAGGGTTTTACTATCGGAAACTACATCGAGAATATCATCTGAAATCTGAAACGCAAGACCAAGGTTCAGCCCGAATTGCGACAGAAGCTGTTTCTTTTTTTCATCTGCTCCGCCGGCAATCGCCCCCAAACAAGCCGAGGCCTGAAACATTTTTGCGGTTTTATTTATATGAATATACTCAAGAGTTTTTTCATCAGGTTTTAATTTTTCAGCAATAATATCAGCCATTTGTCCGGCAATCATCCCGCAGGGCCCTGCGGCGCGGGCCAATATTTTTATCATTTCATTAGCTCTATCGGCATTACTGATATTTGCGGCAATAACTTCAAAGGCCATCGTTAAAAGCGAATCGCCTGTAAGGATAGCCGTCGCTTCGTCAAAGGCTTTATGACAACTGGGGCTGCCCCTGCGAAAATCATCGTCATCCATCGCCGGCAAATCATCGTGAACCAGCGAATAAGTATGCACCATTTCTATCGCTGCCGCGGCATTTAAGGCATCGTCATTTTCACTGCCCCAGATAAGTTCGCAGCACCAAAGCACAACGGCAGCCCTTACCCTTTTGCCCGGCGCGGCGAGCACATAGCCTATCGCATCGGCAAGCCTTTCCGGAATGCCCGACCATTGCCCAAGCAGGGTTTTAATTCTACCGTTTACAACCTCAGCTTTTTGGGCCAAGGCCTTTTTTATGTCGACCTTTTGCATCTTAAATCAATATAAACCGTCTTATTATAGCGTTTTTCTGCGAATTTGTTATTATACAATCCTTTAAGGTTTGGATACAGCCAAAATATATGGGTAAAAACAGGATATTAATTCTGGGCGTAACGGCAGGCGGCAAAGGAAAACTGGCCTTTGAGCTGGCTAAAAAGATTGATGCTGAAATTATCAGTATCGACTCGATGAAGGTCTATCGCAGAATGGACATAGGCACCGCAAAACCATCAAAAGAAGCCCAAAAACAGATAAAATATCACTTAATAGACATCGTCGAACCGTGCGAATCCTTCAGTGTGGACTCTTTTCTGTCCCTGACGGAGCAGGCCATAAAAGATATCGAATCAAAAGGCAAATCAGTTGTCGCGGTCGGCGGCACAGCGATGTATGTCAAGGCGCTTCTGCACGGCATTTTTGACGGTCCGGGGACAGACGAAAATATCCGCCTGAAATTGAAAGAACAAATCGCACAGCTCGGCCTTGCAGAGCTTCATAAAAAACTTGCGATTATTGACCATGAAGCCGCCAAAAGAATCCATCCAAACGATGAAAAAAGAATCATAAGGGCGTTAGAGGTTTATGAGCTTACGGGAAAACCTATTTCGAGCTTTCAGCAGCAGTTTTCCGCCGAGCCGAAAGACGACTGGCTCGTTTTAGGCTTGCAAAGAGATAAGGCCGACGCGTCAGGAAGAATTAACGCAAGGGTAAAAAAAATGATTGAGCTTGGCCTTGTCGACGAGGTAAAAGCATTGCTCGCCGAAGAAAAACCATTAAGTATGCAGGCTCGATGCGCGATAGGGTACGCTGAAATTATAAATTATCTCGAAGGCAAAGAAACGCTTGATAAGTCGATAGAACAGATAAAGATAAATACCCGCCGTTTCGCAAAAGCACAGCGTACATGGTTTAAGACATTCAGGTTTGTCAACTGGCTCGACGTACAGGAAAACGATATGGTCGAGCAGGTGCTGGAACATGCCCTGCCATATTTAAAATAAAACGGAAGGGAGAGGATTCGAACCCCTGGTACGTTTCCGCACAACGGTTTTCAAGACCGCCACCTTAAGCCGCTCGGTCACCCTTCCAGAATGCTATAATTTACCCTAAAAATGTCCTTTTTGCAAGGAGATTTAAAATGCTGTTTTTCGCCTGTCGGCTCCCATTAATACGAAAGGCCAAAACCATATTCAAAAATAGGGTTCTCTTTTGCGGCGGCAAGCGGAATTTGTGAAATCGAGCGAGGCCAGGTGAATGAGAGTTTGCCGGTCGGGTTATAATCGCCAAACAAAACATCCGCGACACCCTGGCCTTCTGTGCCCGGCAGCCAGGCGGCGATAAACGCATCGGCCTGTTTAAGCACATCGTTGATTATCAAAGGTCTGCCGGAAATAAGAATAACAACTACCGGCATACCCGCCTTTTTCATATTATTTACCGCTTCGATGTCTTCTTCGGCAAGTACCGGTTCAGGGACATCTCCTTTGCCCTCGGCATAAGGCTTTTCGCCGATTATAATAATTCCAATATTGGCGTCTTCTGCTCCGATGCCATTTTTTGAAAAAGTAATTTTAGTGTCCGCTGAAACAGTATTTTTAATCGCCTGTAAAATCGTAGTACCGCCGGTGGTTACCTTTCCGCTTTCGCCCTGCCATTCAACCGTCCAGCCGCCGCATTGGTTGCCGATATCATCCGCAATCTTTCCACCGATGTGGATGCGAGCAATTTTCTTTGAAATCGGCAGAACGCCTTTGTCGTTCTTAAGCAGAACAAGTGATTCCCTAACAGCCTGTCTTGCAACCTCTCTATGTTCGGACGAACCAAATTGCTTATGTAAATTTCTATCGGCAAAAACTGATTTGTTTTTGTCCATAAGTCCCATCGCAAATTTCACTCGCAGGATTCGAGTTACCGCATCGTCGATACGAGACATCGGAACTTTACCTTCTTCGACTAATTCCTTAAGTGCTGTAAAAAACTCGCGGTAACTTTTAGGCTCCATAGCCATATCCATACCGGCGTTGATTGATATTTTAATCGCTGTTTTATAATCAGGGTCTATCTGCTCAATTGCCTTATAGTCGGAAATTAAAAATCCTTCAAACCCCAGTTCCTGCTTCAATATTTCCGTAAGCAGTCGTTTGCTTGCGGAGCATTTTACGCCATTGAAGCTGCTGTATGAAGGCATAATGGAACCGACGCCTGCTTTAACAGCCGCGACATAAGGCGAAAGAAAAAGTTTTCGCAGCGTTGCTTCATCGATACGTGTATCCCCCTGATCGAGCATTTTAGTTCTTTTTGACGAGCCGAATGTCGTTCCGCCGTCACCTATATAATGTTTTGCGCAGGCCAAAACAGAAAGGGGATTATGCAAATCAGAACCCTGATAACCGCGAACAGCCGCCTGACCAAGTAAAGCCGCAAGTTCGGAGTTTTCAGAAAATCCCTCGTACGTCCTGCCCCATCGGATATCCTGCGGCACGGTTATGCACGGAGAAAATGTCCAGTTTATGCCGGTAGCGCGAACTTCAACAGCAGTAATCCCGGCGATTTTTTCAACAAGATTCGCATCTCTCGTACAGCCCAGACCTATATTGTGAGGAAAAATCACGGCACTCAATACATTATTATGTCCGTGAAGCGCATCGACGCCGTAAAGAAGCGGAATGCCGAGCCGGGTTTTCAGGGCGTGTTTCTGATAATTGTCATAGAGGTCTGTCCATTCTGCAAGGCCGTTGCCGTTTTCAGGGTCGGAATTGCCGCCGCTGAGAACAGAGCCGAGATAATACGTCTCTATATCTGTTATATCTCTAAGCCCTCCGTGTTCGGCCTGAGTCATTTGGCCGATTTTTTCTTCCAAAGTCATCTTTGAAAGCAAGTCTTTGACCTGCGGGTCATAAGAAGACAAACGCATATTTGTACCGGGCTCTGCCATAGATTTATTTGATATAATACATAACAGAATTACGATACAACAGAAAACAGAAAAATATTTTTTCATTTAACCTCTCCATTCTTAAATTATTTTCTCCTGATTGTAAATTACTTACCATTATCTTTTACCGCCCAGCGGAATTTGGCCGATGAGCAGCGAGGATTCGAGGCTATTTCCCTGATTCGCGGCACAATCGCATTTTGCGATATGGACTGATATATGCCATTTTCAACGCCGTCACGAAACGACTGTTTAACAAGGCGGTCTTCACCGCTATGAAAACTTATTATACCGATTCTGCCGCCCGGCCGCAGGCAGTATGGAGCAAGTCTCAAAAGTTCTTTAAGAGAACCGAGTTCATCGTTGACTAATATACGCAGAGCCTGAAATGTGCGGGCAGCAGGATGCAGTGAGCCGAATTTAGAGCTTCGCTGCTTTTTTTTCCAGCTGTTCACCGTTAAGCCCTTGACCGCGAAAACCAGCCGGACAAGCTGCGAGACCTGTGTAATCGGCTGCACACCGCGCTGGGCAACAATCATTCGGGCAATTTCCTGGTAATCCGGCTCATCGGACAGTTCCCAAAGGGCTTTGGCCAGTTCATCTTCGGAAAGACTTTTAAGCAAATCCGCGCCGCTGCGCTTTAGCCTGTCGTCCATCCGCATATCGAGCGGGCCTTCATTTTTATAGCTTATGCCGCGGTCTGGATTATCTATCTGCATACTCGAAACGCCGAGGTCGGCAAAAATAACGTCATAGCCGTCCAGTTTTTCTTCTTTCAGGGCCTTGGCAATACCGGCAAAGTTGCTGTGATGAAAACTAACAGGTACTTTCTCTTTGGCCAGTCTTTGGCGTGTGCGTTCGAGTTCGGCGCCATCAACATCGAAGGCAATCAGCTTTCCAGTCGGGCCTATACGTTTGATAAATTCCAATGAATGGCCGCCGTAGCCAACGGTGCAGTCCGCGACAACCTGGCCGGGGCTGGGTTTCAGGCAGCCTAAAACTTCCTCTATCAGGACGGGAACATGAGTACCGGCAGGCGTTTTCCCTTTTGCACGCAAGTGAGCTTTTAAATCCGGATGGGCCGAGATGTTATGTTCCTTATATTTTTGCCGATAATTCTTCGGGTGGGTGCCGCTGTATCTGGGGCGTCGGCGGCGTTCAGGTAACGATTGCTCCTCATTTCCGGATTGTTCAAATGCACTCATACAAACTCCAGACAAATCAGGGGCTTACACGCCCCTTCCAGACAAAACTATTACTTGCTTATTTTAAATGACTTATATAAAATCCCGAGTCTGCTGTCAAAGATTAAAATCTGCGATCAGTGTAATCTATTTATTGAAAGTCATTTTACCTTTTCTTTTATGATATTACATCAAGAACCTGTTTATGAATAAATTTATTGCGATACAAATTGACCGGTGGAGCAAACTTCTTGAAAAACATGAAGTGATATATATTATTTTCCTGGCTCTTCTTGCGGCAATACCTGCCTTATCAACAGATATGTATCTTGCTGCAATACCCTTTCTGGCAAAAATATGGAATGCAGGCGAAAATATAGTTAGCCTTTCTCTTGTCCTGTGGTTCGCAAGTTTCAGCATATTCCTTCTAATCTGCGGACCGATATCGGACAGGTTCGGCAGAAAGCCTGTACTGCTTGTTGGCTTAGGAGTTTTCATTGCCGCAAGTTTCCTCTGCGCAACAGCGGCAGACGTATGGCAGTTGATAATTTACAGAATTTTCCAGGGCGCTTCGGCGGCGGCTCCTTCATCAATGTGCATGGCTATTTGCAGAGACCGATACGAAGGTGAAAAAAGAAAACGCGCACTTGCATACATCGGAATTATTCTTGCCGTTGCGCCGATGATTGCTCCCACGATAGGAGGAATACTTTTAAAATTCAGCAGTTGGCGATTTATATTCCTGACTCAGGGCGTACTGGTACTGATAACATGGCTGCTGTCATTCGGCTATCAGGAGACCGCCGGTGAGAAGATAAAAGGCGGCATCTTTAATATGTTCAGCAGATATATAACTCTTTTTCAAAACACAAGTTACATGCTGGCTAATACAACTATGGGACTCCTTGCGGGGCCATTTTTTGGATTTATCGCTTTTTCCTCAATAGTCTATATTCAAATCTATCATTTGTCGTCTATGTCTTTCGGCTTACTGTTCGGCTTGAATGGTTTAATGTCAATGCTCGGAGCCTTTTCCTGCACACGGCTAATGAAAAAATATTCAGATATTCAATTATTAACGACCAGCATAATCGGTTGTATTCTGGCCGCATTGGGGCTTATCGCATTTGGCGGCGTAAATTATTTTGCCTTTGCAGGATTCATAAGCCTTTTCACCTTTTGCTGCAGTCTGAGCCGACCGCTGAGTAATCATCTTATACTGTGGCAGGTAAACCATGATATAGGAACTGCATCTTCTTTCATCGTATTCTATCAGTTTATAGTCGGCGCGACTTGTATGTGGATAGCTACTGCCGGATGGAAAAACCCGATTTTTGCATTTAGCATACTTGCCTTCATTTTTCCGCTTGTTGTATTGATAATCTGGCCGTTTTTGCTAAAGATTACTGGCAATAATAAACCGCAGCTCTTAGGTTAAAATCATCTTAATGATTGTCGGTGTTGTCGGTATCCAGAAGAGTTGTATTTCTTTAAGTATTTATTAAATAAAAACTTAAGGTATGTCGCCCATCTAAATAGTGACACGCTAAAATTAAGGTGTTACCACTCAAACGAATTGTTGAAATGATTAGTACATTCTAGCTTAATATATAATTACGGACTAGCTTTCGGGGAGCAGACCACCGATGCCTTGGAAATGGCGGTTGAAATCGCACGAAAACGAGTGTTTCACATTAAATATGGATGTTATTGACAATTTTTACCTTTGCCTTATTTTGGGTTATTTCTATAGTGAACTTTTTACCCTTAACCCGGATGTTAAACTTCATTCTCTTCCATTTTTTCGGTAATTTGGGTTTAACTAACGGGGTATCATTACTGATTTCAAGCCCGGCAAAACCGAATATAGCCGCCAGCCATGTTCCTCCATTTGCAGCCGGGTGCGTTCCGCCGATATATAATGTTCCGACATATTGTTTATATTTGCCATCAAGGTCAATTGTAGCTGTTTTCATAAAATATTTATACGCCCATTCAATCTTCCCCAAATGGGCGGCGAGCATCGAATACATACAAGTACTCAAACTCGAACCGTGTTCCGTTCTTTGCTCATAATACTCCCAATTAGCTTTTTTTATCTTATTCGAATACTCTTCTTTAAATTGATTTAACAGCAGGACAACATCAGCCTGTTTAATTATCTGTGTAGTTGTTGCCAGCCCATTAGGTCCGCCAAGATACTCATTAGGCTTGATAATCCTTGATTTTAAGTGCTTTAAACTTATATCTTCCAGTTTAAGATAGCTATCGAACTGTTCTATGATACTATTTTTCTGCAATGGACGAGGAATATATAAGTTCTGCTGTAAATCTTCTATTTTCTCGATATCATCCTGGAAATTAATCCGATTTATTAAATTTTTATAAGCTTTGTTATATTTATTTTTTAATAAATCAATGGTTTCAAGTGCCACATCAATTGTATATTTGACCATTCGGTTGGTATATGGATTATTATTTACTCTCTCGTGGTGCTCGTCCGGAGTGGTTACATCGAGGATTTCGTAACGGTTTTTATCTTTTTTAAAATAAGCATACGAATAATAAAAACGGGCACATTCGAGTATAACTTCGGCTCCTCCGTCAACTAATATTTTTTCGTCTCCTGTTGCCTTATAGTACTCCCAGATACCATAAACCACATCGGCACTGATATGTACCTGTTTATCTCTAAAATAAGTTCTGATAGGCCTGCCGGTAAAAACATCTGTTACATTAAAATGCGTGCAGGCTTCTTTCCCATCATCCTGGCTTTCCCATGCATAAAAAGCGCCTTTGTATCCATACTCCCTGGCCTTTTGCCTGGCCCCCTGCAAAGAATTGATTCTATATTTTACAAGATTTCGGGCAATTTCAGGGAAATTATATATAAAAAACGGCAGCATATATAATTCAGTGTCCCAGAAGATAGCGCCTTTATAGACCTGCGAGGAAAGCCCTCTTGCCGGTATTGATATCTTATCTGAATGAACAGGTGCCACGGCCAACAGGTGGTATATACTGAATCTTAAGGCAAACTGCGCCTTTTGATCACCATCTATTATAACATCGGCATCTTCCCATCTTTTGTGCCAGAGAGTACAATGGTTTCCTAATAATTTGTCATAACCCTGTTCAAAAGAATTCCCCAGCGTTTTATAGCAGGCCGCCGCGGGGTCAGGGACACTATCGTTTGTAGTAAAGATTGAAACATATTTTGTAAATGTATATTTCTCCCCTGCTTCAGCTTTGAATTCGATTAATCGTGTTATTGCATGTTTATTTTTATTTATTTTCTGTTTTCCGAAACTTATGTCAATTCCTTCAACAGCGGTAATTGTATGCTTCAGCTCATTTGTGACAGATTCCAAAATCAAATAATTATCTTTAAAGCGAGGGGAGAGATTTTTCAAATGCGGGCCATTAATATCCCAGACATCGCCGTCAATTCCGGTTTCAATCGTAATTTCACATTCCTTCAACGAACTGATGGAATATTTCATACACATCAGATGCAAATCATGCAGCGATACGAAACGCTGGGATGTTATGATTATTTGATTATGGTCAACTCTAAAAACAGTTTCTCTTTTGTGAACAGCATTTTTAAAGTCAAGAGTCTGCGTATGATCTTTTACAATACTGTCGCGAACGGTAAGAGGCTTTCCATTGCAATATACCTTAACGTAAAGGCAATTCGGTGCATTTACAGGTTCTCGCCATTTATCTTTGAACTGATCATAAATTCCGGTTAACGTACAGGCGGCATGCTGATGTTTTGTGTACTCTTCAAGAGTACCGCGATAACCCATATAACCATTTGCGAGCAAATAATTATTCCCGCAAAGTTCTATCTGCTCCCTGTTGTATTTATGATTTTTTAAAATCCACTGCATAATAATTACTTTCTGATATTCGGTATTCCGAATTTTTCATTATTTAGAAATTTTTACCGTAATCCCCTTTTGATCTATTTTATATTCCTTACCATAAATCCTGACGGTCTGATTGCTACCCTTCAATATTTTAAATTCGGCAGATTTGCTGTCTATTGTTATCTTTAAAACTGAACCATTATAAATCAATTTAAAACTAAATCCACCCCATTGTTCCGGCAGCGAAGGATTAAAGGCGAGAATTTCACCATCGGACCTCATACCGCCAAAACCATATACTATATTCATCCACGCTGCGGCTATTGAAGTAAGATGAAGCCCTTCAGCGGTATTCCGGTTATAATTATCAAGGTCCAGCCGGGTCGAAAACTTAAAGAAATCATAAGCCTCGCTTTTTTTGCCGAGTTCTACAGCCAATATGGAATGTATCGATGGCGAAAGAGAAGACTCATGTATACATCTGGGTTCATAATAATCATAGTTGACTTTTTTAGCTTCCAGAGAAAATCCCTGATTATATAAAAACATAAACATAAGAACATCAGGCTGTTTAATCATATCATTTCTGTAAATCCTATCATACGACCAACTGTGATAGAGAGGAAATTCTTTGACAGGAATAGAATGAATATCGATATGAGGCAAATTAAAGAAACCGTCATGCTGCTCATATATTCCGGCAACACTGCCAAACGGAATGTACATCTTTTCCGCCATTTCTTTCCAGTTTTTCAGTTCATCTTTTTTCAGCCCCAGTTTTTCGCTTATAGCTTCTAACTTTGCCGGGGCATTTATTTTCATCTCATTGACAACTTCCAGTGTATATTCGAAAGTTTTCTTTCCCATAAAATTCGTATAACAATTATTATTGACCATCATTTGAAATTCATCCGGTCCCATCACGGCAAAAAATCCGAACTTACCGGTTTTTTGTCCCCATTGCCCGCGGGTTGCAAGCATACGGCTAACCTGAATCAATATTTCTATCCCTTTGCTATATAGAAATTCTTTATCACTCAAAAGTTTTCCATAATGCCATATCCCATAAGCAACCGCTGTACTTGCCTGAAGCTGAAGGCTTGCATGCTGCCATAAACCACATGTTTCACTGCCGTCAAGAGTAGCTATCGGATAAAACGCGCCTTGGCAATCTAATTCTTTTGCTCGCTCCATTGCTTTGGGAAGGGTTTTATATCTGTATTCAAGTAAATTGCGTGCAGCTTTGGGATTGTTAAAAATATAAAACGGCAGACAATATGTCTCAGTGTCCCAAAAAGCGTTGCCGTTGTATGCTTCTCCTGTAAGCCCTTTGGCGCCGATGTTTAAGCCCGGATCTTCTCCGTGGTAGGTCTGGTGCATCTGAAAAATGCAATACCTTATGCCCTGCTGATTTTCAGAGTCACCTTCTATTACTATATCGGAATTGGCCCATGTTTCCGCCCAATATTCGACCTGTTTATCGTATGCGGCATCATAAGATAAGGCGCTGTTACCTTTTGCCATTTTCATACCTTTTGACCATACCTCATCAACGCTTATGTTAGGTTTTTTTACGGCATAGTTTGTCACCATCTTGTCAAAGCCGGCATTCTCACTCTGCTTTAAATCCATAACAAAATCGAGTCCGATTAATTTGTCATCCTCAACTAATTGTACTTCTTTTTGTGAAGAACTGTTAATCTGACAAGCCGAAAATAACGTATGCCCGCTGATTAAGGTTTTTCCAAGAATGCCTATAAAACCATCCTGCCTGCCTTTCTTCGGGCATGTCCATAAATTTTTCCCGCAGGATTCGTGAATTATTGAAAAATCCAGAGCGGTTCTGATATTCGCTTTTCCGGAAAAATTAACAGGTTCAAGGCTGACACGCTGGCATCCAAGAAAGTGATTTGCCATACTAAGAAAACGCTCGAAAGATACTTTTACCGATTTTCCGGAAGAGGTGTTCCAGGTAAACCGGCGAGTCAGAATCCCTTTCTTCATATCGAGGCAGCGAGTAAAATCTTTTATATTTGATTTCGCAATATCCAGAGTCTCGCCATCAATGCTGATTCTGCTGTACAGCCAATCAACTGTGTTTACCATAAAGCAGCTATGTGATACCATTCCCTTATAATGAGTTGCCGGAGGAACTTTTGCTTCTTCAAATACTCCGTTGAAATAACTGCCGATAAGTTTGTCGCCGCTATACCCCTCGTCAAAATAACCGCGAACTCCCATATATTCATTGCCGAGAGAAAAAATCGATTCGGAAACTCTTCCATGCTCAGGAACAAATCCCTGCTCAATAATTTGCCACGGGTCAATTTTTAAATATTTATCGGCTATTTTCGCCATTTCAATTTTCCTTTATAATAGTGAAAGTCTTCGAGTCGGCAGCAACTGTACCAGACATGGCATTCTTTATTTTCACATTTTCAAAAGATGCTGAACCAACAGATTTTCCAGTCGCTCTAATGCCCCACTTGCCGGCGCCGTTTATCAGAATGTTTTCGAACTTCGCATTAGAAACACGATTTCTTCCCTCAAACGCTATTCCGTCATAAGCAGCATCATATATCTCTATATCTTTCATTGTCAGATCCGCTTCAATGCCGGCAGCACCTGATGTACAAATAAATATAGCGCCTTTCATTGAATATTTAAACTTATCTGTATAGGAACCGCATCGTATCAATGTATTTCTCTGGGCTTTTATAAAACCGCTGTAGGGAACAGGATTATAATTGGTGTTTATATTAATTCCCGCACCATTCACAACCGTATCATAAATGACATTATCTTCGATAGTCTGATTTCTTCCCCCATATATAGCAATGCCGTTGGCAAGCCATGGACACTGTATAGTATTGAATCTTGCCGTGTTATCTTCGCTCGGCAAATTGTTACCATTATATGTAGCAGCCCACATCGCGATTCCATCGTCACCTGTGCCTCTAAAATGGCAGTTTTCGACTATTGAATTTTTTGTGCCAAGACAGAGATTAATTCCATCCGCCATTAAATTTCTGAATCTGCAATTTCTGACAATCAATCCATCCGTATTCTTTTCACTCCACACGCCGACTTTAAGATGATTGAACCATATATTTTCAATCACAGAACCTTTGCCGGCTCCGCCACGAAAGCCGTCTTCAGCAATCGAATCAACCCTGAATTTTGTATTTCCATAAATCGCAAAGTCGTGCATTTCAAAATGATTGCCTTCTCCCCAGAACATATTCCCATCTACTTTCATCACCGTATGCCACATCCCGGCGCCTCTAAGTACCACATTTCCTATATGCCTTTCCCTGGCAGAAAAATTGAAAACTCCCGCAGGTATCCATACTCCTTTTTTCTGTTCAATCGCGGATTTCATACACGCATCGAGAGCATTACTATCGTCCTTGTCATCATTCGGTATTGCGCCGAAATCGGTTATCGAAAGAAAATTTTCCGGCATTTTTAAAGGAGCGGGAATAACTTCGGTATCAATCAAATCGATTATGCAGAAATCTATTTTTTCTTTCGAATCCCGCTGCAATTTTAATTTTGCCCCGGCCGGTATTTCCGACAGCAATATATTTACCTCGTCAAAGAAGTATCTCGGCTCTTTCAACTGCGGATTATTCAACCATGGATATTTGCCATAAACCCATGTATATTCAGAAGTTAGAACTATCTCTCGATTGTATGTCCCATTGACATACAGACTTATCGGATACGTCAAACCTTTCCCGTCATTGGAATCGGGAATACAATATCTTATCACCAGCGAATTAGTTTTTTCTTTCAGTGTAAACTCAACATAGTCGCCTGTTGAATTAAGATTGACCGCCATTTTGCCGGATGCTTCATTTGGAATTTCTCCAAACTTCCGACTCGGGCCAAGAATCACACCTTTTACAGACGCTTCTTCAGCTTCATACTGAATGAAAGGCAGTTTTGCTCCCCTGTTTTTGATTTCCGGTATTTTCATTTTGTTCGGATTAGGAACCCAGACAGTCGGGTCAACAAATTTTACTGTATTTTTTCCAATCGCTTCTACTTTTATATTAGCAATCCAAATTGATGAAGCCGAAATTTTACCAAGCTGAAACTCAAGCCTTGCGTTCGGGTCGGTCGTTTCTTCCATGCCGAATTCAAAACTATGATTTTCCATTTGCGGCGTAAGATAAACAATAGTGCCTCCCGCACTTTCGCCGTTCGTATAATCTTTCCAGCCCCTGCTTTCAACGCCTCCAACTTTTACTTCTATTGCGCAAACTTCAGAAGCTTTGGCGTCAAAACTAACTTTGTATCTTAAGCTGTTAGTTATTTGTATCGGAGATTGTATTAATTGTATCGCGTATGTTTCGTTTCCAGGATTATTAATATCAATTTTTAAGACGTCATCCTGCACATTTGCAGCAGCAGACCCGCCGGCATTGGCAACATTGGCAGCGAAAGACCAGTAATCCATATTTTGAGCAAAATTTCCGTTTTTAATCAGTGAATTTGCATCTGTCGCAAAAGCTCGGCACATAAATATCCCAAATACCAATAAAACTATTACGATGAATTTCATTTCTAATTACCTATAAAATCCTGAAGGTGAACATTTTTAAAGTCCGGAAATACAATATGCGCTTTTCCTACCCGTTCAGCAGGCCCTAAACCGATAACCCAAAAGCCGCCGTTTAATGCCGCTTCAACTCCAGACTCAGCATCTTCAACTACGATAGCATTCTTCGGGGACGTATTCAGATTTGCTGCACAGTGAAGAAATAAATCTGGTGCGGGTTTATGATTATCTACGCTGTAACCATCGGAGATTGAATCAATAAAGCTTCCAAGCTTAAGTTTATCGATTACTGTTTGTGCGTTTTTGCTCGACGAGCCTATTCCTATTTTAATCCCGGCTTTGCGGATTTCCTGCAGAAGCTCCAAAACGCCGGGCAAAATATCATCCGGAGTCATTTGCGTTAATAAATCAACGTAGTAATTGTTTTTAATGTCCATCAATTTTTTCTTCTCTTCTTCGGAAACGATTCTTTCACCGAGCATTATTTCAAGAGACTCTTTCCGCGGGATTCCTCTTAATTTTTCATTTATATCCCTGTCGAAATGAATCTTAAGCTTATCTGCGAGCATTTTCCAGGCTTTATAATGGTATTCAGAAGTATTTGTGAGCACACCATCCAAATCAAAGATAATCGCTTTAATATTTTTAAATTTCATTATTTTCAAATCGTCAAACCTCCTTTAACCTTCTGTGATAAAAAGATTGCAGCAATCGTTGGAGGAAGTATGGCAATAAACGAACCGGCCAGATAAAGATTTATCGGGAAACTTCTCGTCAGAGTATATAAACGTACAGAGACGGTTTGAAGCTCGGAATTACGCAGAATCAGATAAGGCCAAAGGAAATCTCCCCACAATCCGATAAAAGCCAGCAGACCGAGCACAAGAATGAGCGAACTGGTAAGCGGCAGAGCAACCATAAAGAACATACGTACATCGGAAGCACCATCTACCTGTGCTATCTCGAAATACGCTTTGGGAATTTGCTCAAACGCGTTGGTTAAAACCAAAATCATAAAAGAACTGCAGGCATAAGGAATCCAAAGACCCCAAAAACTGTTTACCAAACTGATGTGAACAAATGGAAGATTCGTCATAATAATATAACGCGGCACAAGGTATGCGATTCCGGGAACGGCCATTGTTATCAATATTATTGCACGAATGATGTTCTTGCCCATTGGCTTGAGTCTGGCAAGACTATAAGCGGCCATTGTAGAAACAACTATTTGCGCCAGGACGCCGCCGCCTGCTGCGATGGCGGTATTGACAAACATCCTGACCATTTTGAACCTCTGCCATGCATCCGCATAATTTTGCCAGTTCCATTTTTCAGGCAGCAGGTGAAATCCCGGCTTGAAAACTTCGAGGCTCGTTTTAAAACCGGCAGTAAACGCGAATATAAATGGGAAAAGAACAAATATTCCGGCAATTACCAAAATCAGGAAATAAAAAATAGCAACTAACCGTCCCTTTGGAGAACGCCACTCCGTATTTGACATAACACCACGATTAGGAACAGCCATCTTAAACCTCACCCGGCCGCTTTTTTTGCAGCAATACATAGATAATAGAGAATACCGACAGAACAACCAGCATCGAGACGCTCCAGGCGGATGCTAAACCAAAGTTATTTTGATTAAATGCTGTGTCGTAAATTTCCAAAACAGGCGACCTCGTACTGTTGGCAGGCCCGCCGGCGGTCAGAATGAACGGCTCGGTAAATACCTGCGATACAAAAATAATCTGCAGCACCAACATTATCTTTATTCTCGCGCTAAGATGCGGAAGAGTAATAAACCAAATACGTTTGAGGATGGAAAAGCCATCGAGTTCCGCCGCTTCGTACAACTCCGGGGGAATTTCCCGCAGGCCCGACAGGTAAATCAGGACAGTGCCTCCTGCACCGAGCCAGGTCATAATGACAACAATGGCCGGTTTCGCCAGCGCGGGATTCTGCAGCCAAAGCTGAGGAGGAATACCTACAAGATTCAGCATCCCATTTAAGATGCCGCCTTCGGGTGCGTAGATTTGACGCCAAACTATAAGGCCGACGACGATCGGAATCAGAACCGGCAGATAAACCAGCGTCTGAAAAAAAGCGGAAAGACGCCGCATCTCATTTATCATAAGCGCCAAAACAATCGGAACCATCGAACCCATTACAATGCTGAGCAAAACAAAACTGAGAGTATTTCGCCAAACAGTATAAAAAATCGGATTGCCGAACATTCGCCTGTAATTATCGAATCCGACCCAGCCCTGGAATCCCATAAGATTAACTTCCTGAAAACTGTACAGAATAGTTTTCAATATCGGGTACCAGCATACCAGGCCGAAAATTATCAGCGCAGGCAAAAGAAAAAGATAAGCCAACTGCTGCGATTTCCAGTTAATTCGCGACCGCGGTTTTGTTTCGACATTTATATCAGTTACAGTTTCTGTCATATCCCTGGAGTCTCTTTATTTCATTAAATCCAGTACGTTCGATTGATACGTCTCGGCAGCTTTTTTAAGAACTACCGCCGAGTCGGTATCTTTATCTGCGACTATTTTGCCCACGACCTGGCCCATCGCAAGATAATATTCCTGCCCTGCAATCACCGGCTCTGCCATCATTATGACTTTACCGGAAACGATGCCGTCCATATACAATTTGTAATTATCGACAGGCAGGTTTGCGTATCGTCGTTCAAGTGCTGAACCTGCCGCTTGAAATATCCCTGTATAAAGCGGATATAATGGCGCACCAACTACAGTCGTGGGGTCCCCTTTGCCTATCTGAAAATGAATCACGGTTTCATTGGGGTCGAAATAAGTCCATAACCTGTAGTAAGCGGCAGCTTCTATCTGGTCTGCAGTAGCTTTAGAGTTAACCATAGCAATATCGCCGCCGCCCAAAGTGCGATTTATGCCGTCAGGCCCGACCGGTAATGGCGCAAAACCAATATTATCCATATCCATATCAGGAAAGTTCTGGCGAATAGTGATTAATTGGTCGCCGGCCATTATCGCCATGGCAACTCGGCCGGTGGCAAATGCCTGACCGTTGGTTTCCCAGCCCAGGTTCTCGCGAGGCAGAACATCATGCTTCCAACGCAAATCTTTTATGAAATTCAATGCGGAAAGCATCGCAGGATTATTGAAGCACGCCTTGTATTTTCCATTGGGCTGCTGTGCTATTATATCGGTATCCTTGAAACCAAAATCATAAGCGATGACCGTCATGTGCCAGCCTCCTGCGTTTGCGCCATCGGTAATGAACGAAAAACCGGCAATTCCTGTATCCCGGTTCGTGGCTTTTTTAGCCATCGTTACGAGTTCGTCCCATGTCGTCGGCGGAACATTGAAACCGGCCTCTTTAAGAAGTTTTATATTGTACGCAAGACCGACAGTATAAATCTTCATCGGGATACCATACACTTTCCCGTCTTTCGAAATCATCGATAAAAGGCGGGCATTATAAACTTTATCGAGCTGCTGAGCTTCAAATATTGAAGACAAATCGGCACATATACCCTGGTCTATCATCTTGGCTGGGTCGGTCAGGTAGACCTGGAAAAGCGTCGGCACCTGATTGCCTGTAACCAGTGCAGCAAACGAATCTGGAGCATAAGCATAGTCTGAACCGCGAATTTTAACATTAGGATATAATTTCTCGAAACGTTCGGTTTGTTCGTTCCATGCGGTCAATAACGCGGGCTGGGAATCCGGAGGAATACCGACTACTGTGATTTCAACAGGACGGCCGTCAGCAATTTGGGCCGGCATATTGAGAACCTTAGGCAATGTTTTGCTCTCGGCAATCATTTCATCTGTTAATACGAACGGAGCCGCCGTTTTCCCCTGCTGTGCTGCGGGGTTCCTCTTACACGAAAAGCCGAATATTACAACAATCAGTAATATTAAAAATAATAAAAAACGTTTCATTTCTCATCCTTGTGTTTAATTTGTTTTTCAAATCAAAATTTTTCTAAACTATAGCTGACAAAGTTTTGGGGTCGAAGATATGCGTCTTTTCCATATCTATTGTAATTTCTATATTTTGTTCGACTTCTGCCTGCGTCCGGGAATCCATTCTTCCGACAAACGAATTTTCCCCGCAAGTAAGATGGATAAAAATCTCTGACCCTAATGGTTCTATTACATCGACTTTGGCTTTTACGGAATTATAAGATGCGGCATTTGAAAAGAATTTCTTATCATGAATATCTTCAGGCCTGACTCCGAAAACAACTTCTTTTCCTGCGTAATTAGTTATTTTTGGGATAAAACTTTGAGGCACCTTCAATTTTATGCCTTCGGCATTGATAAAATACACATCGCTTTCTTTTGTAATTACAGAATCTATAAAATTCGTCGCCGGAGAACCGATAAAACCGGCCACAAATTTATTATTCGGTTTTTTATACACTTCCAAGGGCGGACCTGACTGCTGCAAACGGCCCTCATTCATTATAAATATTCTGTTTGCCATAGTCATTGCTTCGACCTGGTCATGGGTAACATAAATTATCGTAGCCTCTAATCTGCGATGCAGTTTGCTGATTTCCGCCCTCATGGTTACTCTCAGCTTTGCGTCTAAATTAGAAAGAGGTTCATCGAATAAAAATACTTTTGGCTTTTTTACAATTGCTCTCCCTACCGCCACTCTTTGTCTTTGTCCGCCGGAAAGCTCTCTGGGTTTTCTCTTTAATAAATTTTCTATTCCTAAAATCCTGGCTGTTTCCTGTACTCTCTGGTCAATTTCTTTTTTCGGAAACTTGCGCAGTTTTAATCCGATAGCCATATTTTTATAAACATCCATATGCGGATAGAGAGCGTAGTTCTGGAAGACCATGGCAATATCTCTGTCTTTGGGCTGGACATCGTTGACTAATTTGTCTCCTATGTATATCTGACCTAAACTTGCTTCCTCCAAACCGGCGATTATTCTCAACGTGGTGGTCTTCCCGCAGCCGGATGGACCGACCAGAACCGCAAACTCCTTATCCTTTATCTCAATATTTAAATCGTCTACGGCAGTGAATTCGTTAAATTTCTTAGTGAGATTTTTTATGATTACATTTGCCATTTTATTTTCTTCTAAATAATGCCATATTCTTTGCTTGCATCTTATCTATTGTCAATACAAAAAAGTTTTAATTTGCGGGATGACACAATGTTAATGGAGGTAATATAATGCAATCATCCGGCTTACATCACACACTTGGTGCTATGTATAGCCGGACATGCTGAGCCATCCGGTCATAAAACACCGGGGCCTACACTATAACCGACCAGTATAGGCCCCGAATGAAAATCATAATCTATTTAAGAATAATCTTAAAACGGCCACAGTGCCGCTTCATACCACTGGCTCGCCAAAATGGCAAAGTCCTGGAAGTTAATCTTGCTGTCATCATTCAGATCAACGTCAGGATCGACCGGCGACGACAACCATTTACCTGCCATCTCACGAAGGTCATCGTAATCAACGAAGCAATCGCCGTTAAAATCCGGTGTTTTGCCGGGCATACATCGGGGCAGGTACAGCCTGATGTCGTCGAAGTACAGCGTTCCCTTACCATAGGGATCGCCGGACCTGTGTCCGACACCGAGGGTTATCTTCTTAATCTTTTCCAGGTTCAGGTTGGGATTATTGACCTTGAAGTCATTCAAGTCTATATCCCATGCCTGCCAGGTATTTTGTATGACCATATTGGGATCAGTTTGAGTAACTGTTGCTTTATCGCCGCCAACGGTGCTGTCATCCTGCAAAGTTACGTACAGCGGCGCAGCAATATTACTTTTTATACCAATGTCCTGATGACCCCATGATGATGCCGTCCCTGCGATTATGGAGACATCGGAGAACTCTGCCGTGCACGTTGCCGCAGAATTATGAGCAGTCACCGCTAAACCTACATATAACGGCAAAGTTATCGTAGGATAACCGGCGCCGTCCACATGATGCCAGATGCTGCCGTCAGCCGAATAGTAAGCATCTACATAACCGAAGTAGGTATCAATCTCAAGCTTTACCCAGTATGGAGCGTTAATGTCCTTCAGGCCGGTATAAGCCGGTCTTGTGTAGTAGTCGTAGCTGGTGCTGAGATTAGCATCATTTTCACGATACTGCCAGGCCGCGCCCATTTCAGGCGTGATACACATAAACCCGTTCTTGGAATTTGGATCCAGCGACTGGCGAACCATCACTCCGGCCTTGGCCCACGGGCTGGTGTTACTGATACTATTAACCTTCGCTATAATCGTCACGTAATCGTATTCATCACCTGCTGTTACTTTCTTGTAGGCGTAGTGACACTCATCGTGGTACTTTGACCCTCTCAAATCCGGCACGTTCCAGACGTCTTCACCGGAAGCGGTAATTGTGTACGGGTCAGAACCCGTAAAGCTGCCGACTGATATCGGCCAACCTCTAACCCACAGTTCCAATGACTTGACGCTTTCGGCAGTCCAGTCCCGCGACGAAGTAAATGTACGGGTGGCATTTGAATCGTATGGCGACACAAGGTTATTGTAATCAAACGGCATCGATTGCAGACCTCCGTGAATAATGCTTATCTCGGCACGATCATTAGTGTCATAACCTACCTTACCGCCGCCGCCCTGTATCCACGTATTATATATTTTTCTGGAGGTATTGTTGTAGAATTCAAAATCCTCCACGAAGACATATTCTGCTGTCGTAAAGTGCCATATCAGGCCTTTCCACGGACTGCCCGCGGCGCCCCGTTCATCTATTCGCCAGTAGTAAGTCGTATTTTTCGCAAGCAGGCCGGGAACATATTTATTTAACCCGCCAACTGCTTCAGCTTGATTGCCTTTAAATACGCCAAGCGGATTCGATGTAGTGGCATCGGTTACAGCCGCTTCATCGGTACCGAAATATACATCGTGCGAGGTGGCGTCTTTTCCTTTTGTCCAGCCGATGGTAGGCGTCGTATTTATATCTGTCGCAAGGGTACCCGGCCTTGGAGCATTGGCCAGTCGAATATTGACTAACCGCGCATTATCAAGGTAAAATTTCCCCGGGCCTTCAGCACCATTCTGCAGGGCGAGCATTATCGTCATCTTATTTGCATCTGTCCAGTCAGTGTGGATATAACCATCGGCATCAGTCCCTGTAAAATCAAAGATAAGGGTTCTGTATGCGTTACTTGTCCCGGACCACGTATTACTTGCAAATCCGCCGGTAAGTCTGTTTATTACTGAAGCTGTGTACGAACTCCATGTATGAGCCAGATCGCTTTGCACAACGAGCGGTCCGAGTGTAACCGTTTGACCGGTCCATTCCGCAGCAAGCAGCGTAACATCAACCTGAAGCTTCATATTGGTCAGGTCCAACACCCCTTCATGCTTGATTATCCAGTAGCCCGGATCGTCTACGGTATTTTTAACTGTCTGTACAGCGAGACTATGATCGCCCAATGTTGTTCCTAATGAAGCGTGACTTAAAGTAGTCTTTCCCTGCCACGTTTTTTCCCAGCCGTTCAGTCCATTGTCCCAGTCACCCAATACAAGGCCCATGCCGGCATATTCAGTCATAAAATCCCAGACCTCACCTTTTGTGATAACGCCGAGAGAATTGACTTCATCGATTCGCCAATAGTAGGTTTTGTACAGTGCCAGGGTGGGGGTATAAACGTTAGCGTCCTGGTCTTCGCTCTTTAGTACGCCCATCGGATTAGTTCTGTTGGCATCATTTACATCGTTAAAATTGGTGCCGAAATATACATCGTGCGTGACAGCTCCTGCTCCTTCTGACCAGATAAGATTAGAACCTCCCGCCACATCTACTTCATGATTGGTCGGACTTGGTTCATAAGCCATTCCTTCGCCAATCAGTTTTATATTGTCAAGATAGTAAACTCCGCCTGAGTCATAGTTGCCCCAATTGCTGGCGAATATAACGCCTAAATATGTCAGATTGTTAAAATCAATTTGATTAAGAATCAAAGAATAATCGTATATATAGGTTATCGGATCGTCCCCATTCCACGAGCCCCAATTTGCTATTTGAGGCAGTTGCCATCCCTTGGCCCATACGCCTTTACCAACGTTGGCGTCTGTGCTGCCTGCTTCGATTATCATATAAAATTCGTTCCAGCCTAAAAAATTGCCGTATGCATCCCATCCGCCATGCGGCCCATCCCAGTCGCTTGCCAGTCGCGTAAGGTCCAACGAAATCTTAACGCTGTCCCTGAATGCGTTAACGTCACCCATCAGGCCCTTAGAGATGGCTCGTTCAAAGCCGTTACCTGTAGAATCGGCAATCTTAAGACTGTTGCTGTCCAATGTAACGCCGGTTTTGCTGTAGCTTAGCGTGATATTCGGGTCGCTTGGATTGGCTTTGACCCATCCTTCATGGCACGGGTCCGAGAGATCTTCAAAGTTACCTATTACGACATCACCGTAAGTTATAAACGTCAGAGACATCGCCATAATAAAAGTTATTATATAAATAATTTTTTTACGCATAATAATCTCCCTTTCTTTTTCTGACAATTTCCGGTTCTTCTCTTATGAACATAACTTATTATACATTTTACAATTTTATTTATACCAAACTTGCCAGCTTATTTATTTTAAATGAATTTTTATCAATTCTTCTTATCTATTTCTGCAAAAAATCCGCATCTAATCGCTTTTGTCTTATTCGAACGATATTTCAAATTACTTGCTGTAAACCCGGCCTACCCACGAAAACAAACCGGGGCCTATGTTGATTCATCCAGCACAGGCCCCGAACTAATACAAAATCATTGACTAACTAATACTTTTAGAAAGTAATTAGCTTATTAGCGTTTTCTGCGAATCAGCGCTAAGCCAAGACTAAGAAGGGCCATCGTTGCCGGCTCTGGAACCAACCGAGCATTATCGATGTAATAAGTCACCGGACCTGTATAACCAGGCTCATTGCCGATAAGCCTGATATCCATACCTATGTTACGGTAAAAACCAGAGGCAATCATGGCATCCAGAGCATCTTGAATGGGATTGAGTGACCATGTTGCTGTCATTGTGCTGTCATCATCTACAGATGGGGCGATATGCGGAGGGTCAAGATCTGCAAGATAAGCAGGATACCACGCGGCACCTAAGACTTCCATTCCGCCTCCCCAGTAAGCCCACTCATCATCATCGTTCTGAGCGCCAACGCTGATAGCAAAAAATATCCGGCTCTCCGGAATCCACCAACTGCCAAGTGTCCAGTCAGCTGCAAATCGCGTCACGTCTAATTTGAACTCATCAACTGCACGAGTCGCAATCGCATTCACACTGCTTTCGGAAAGGACTTTGTCCATAGACCCTACATACCAATCGGGAGCATCAACTACCAGCTTGAGGGCATAATCATTCAAAGTGTGCCCGGTCGTGTCGTAGCTTGCCGTCATTCCCCATTCAACGACCCATCCGTCCATGTTGTTTTCCCAATCGCCGATCACTTCTGCATAGCTGAGGGACGCCATTGCCAAAACACAAACAATTATTAACTTTTTACACATAATACATCCTCCATTTCTTCAAACACAACTTCTTCTCTTTTCGCTTTGGCCACAAGCCAAAACAAATATCCATGTGTTTTCGACAAAATCACCATATGTGCCTGTCGAAATAATTTTATTATGAACTTTTTAGTAATCCTTGTATTTCCGCATCCATGCCGGCCAATTTCCAGGTTTCATGCGGCCTGCTATAGTATATTTTCCGCCGATGTTATACGATTTGTTCCATTTCAATGTCCACAGCTCTTTAATCCCGACTTTCCTGGCAGACCAATCCATAAAGACGGTACCTGCATACCCGCCGTGCCGGTCGACACAAACACGCTGCATTTCATTCGGCGGAGTCTGAGCATAGGTCTCGGCGTCGCCTGGACATTTATCTGACAGTGAAGGCGGGTCAGCATCCCTTGGCCAGGCATCAGTGAACCACATATCTGCAAATACGGGCATATTATTCGCGGTTTTGTTCCGGCAGGTTTTCCAGAAATCTGAAATGGGCTTGCGAGAGAAGACGCCGCCGGTTGCATCCGTACCACCGCTATCATCCGCTGTCGGCGATGGATTGAGTACCCAGCCATTGATACCGTAGCTGCCTACATCACCATCGAATTCCCATGCTACCTCGGACGAAGACCCCTTCGCGGGTTCCTGTCCGCTGACCTGCGGCCTTACGGTCTCGGGACAAAGCCACATCTTTTCGTTGTTGGAATATGGTCTCATGGCTCCTCTCCAATACCGGCCATGATCTGCTCCAGTGGGCCCGCCCTTATACGAACCATTGACTTGGCCGCTGAAGAAATAGCCGCTGTTGTCCTCGCAGTACATAGAATACATAAGACCCCACTGTTTGAGGTTGGATATGCAAATAACAGACTTGGCTTGTTTTCTGGCTTTTTGCAGTGCCGGCATCAACATTGCCAGTAATATAGCAATGATGCTGATTACCACCAAAAGTTCGACTAATGTAAACGCCTTTTGGAACCTGCCTCTTCCTTGATCAGCAACCTTTACTTTTGCCGAGCCAAACTCACCTTTTTGTTTGCCCATAACAACATCTCCTTGCCCTAATTTCTAATATGCGCAAAACAATAAAACTTTTTACAAACCAAAATACTACCAATATCGAGTATGAATTATACCTATAATCAAAGCATATTGCAAGATATTTCTTTAAATTTTTTTACCTTACTAACCGGTTTTTAAAACATTAAAAACCGGTTTTTTGGCCTGCCAAGGGCATTAGAAGCGTCATATATTGAGGATAATATGTTCATGTTTATCTTTTTTTTAATTTTTTACATTTTTTTCTGTTATAAGTTTTACGGCTATGTCGCGTTTGGGGGGCTGCATTTTGCCCTGCTGCCCGGCCACTTCAACAATTACATTATCGCCATCAAGTCGGGCGATATAATTGGTCAATAAATATTGCCCGCTAAGGTAGCCATAGCCGTCACCGGCATCTTCATATAGCGTACCTTTGGCTTGTCCATTTTCATCGAGACAGATCAATAGCGTCAGAGGGTCGAGAGATTGCTGTTCTGTGTTTTGCACTACTCGGCCGAGCGGAATGATAGCTCCGCCGCGGATTTTTAATTCGGGTTGATTGGCATCTTTGGTAATGTCTTCATCAACCAGTGAAACGCTTCGCCATATCCCCGCCGGCAGATTAGGAATCAGATTTAACTCAGGTCTCAATTTTGGCACTACCAGCAAATCAGAACCGAGCAGAAAAGCGTTATCCTCCTGCCGTAGTTTCGGGTCAGCAGGATCCGCGAAGAAAACGGGACGTGCTACTGGAAGGCCGGTTGTTGACGCTTCATAAAACAATGTATACAAATACGGCAGCAGGCGATACCGCCGTTCCAAAGATGTTCTGCAGGAAGCTTCGATGGCACCCCCAAACATCCAGGGCTCTTTATTCATATTACCCTTTTCAGTGTGCCCGCGGGCAAATGGAAGTAACGCTCCCACACCCATCCATCTTGCAAACATTTTTCCATCGCAGTCGTTACGGAAGCCTCCGATATCCGGCCCGCAGAAAGGCTGACCGGAAAGGCCAAGATTCAGAATCATAGATACTGAATCTTCAAGATGGTTACTATCTGAAGTATTGTCGCCTGTCCACGTAGCGGCATATCTGTGGCCCCCGATAAAATTTGCTCTTGTCAGTATAAATGGCCGTTTATCAGGATTGGCCTGCTGAATGCCCTGACGCGAAGCTTTAACCATCAGCATACCATAAACGTTATGATATTGAGCGTGCGGGCCTTTAGGCAGGCCGTTGCCGCCGCGATGAATGTTGTCCTCGGGCATTGTTTTTGAGGGTGTTTTAAAAACCGCAGGCTCATCCATATCGTTCCAAACGCCGTCAATACCCTTGGCCATAAAGGGTTTGTATAATGAGGCCCACCAGTTTTGCGTTTGCGGCATAGTAAAATCAGGGAAAGCGCACATACCGGGCCATACCCTGCCGTTGTATTCACGGCCATTGGCTTTTTTTACAAAAAAATCGCCGGCAATGCCCTGGTCATAGACAAAATATCCTTTCTTTGCTTTGACGCCCGGGTCAATCATCCAAACTGATTTAAAACCCATTTTGTGAAGGTCGTTATTGAGACCGGCAGGGTCGGGAAAACGATTACGGTTAAAGGTGAATATTCGAAAGCCATTCATATAATCAATGTCCATCCAGATAACATCGCAGGGGATGTTACGGCTGCGGAATTCTTTGGCTATCTTGAGTACCTGTTTGTCCGGATAATAAGAATATCGGCACTGGTGATAACCGATTGCCCATTTCGGCGGTAAGGGCATTTTGCCAATCAGAGTCGCAAGTTTCTTCAGCACATTCTGCGGCGAATCGGCATCGATTACAATCACAGGGAAACTCGGCCCTTCAGCGGAAAATTTTATATCTTTGCTCAGGTCAATCTGACATCGCCAGGTGGTATCGGCCAAGACGCCAAAAGCAGTTCCATCTTTTCTTACCGCCAAAACCCATGGATGCGACTGATACAGCGATTTAGTTGACCCGCTGTAACCATAAGCATCGGTATTCCAGCACTCGATAACATACCCATTGCGCAAAAGGTTTCCGGAAACTTCACCGGTACCGTACAGGCTTGTGCCGCTCTTAATTTTTATAGTCGCAGTATGCCTGCCGTTTTTATCAATGCCGAACTTCGGCACAAGCGTCCACGAGGCCGGAGCCTGGCCGATTATATTCGGCTCGCGCTCAAATGACATCGAAGGCGGTAAATCCTTAATTGTCGTATTCGCGTCGTAAAAACGAACAACCCCTTCGCCAAGCAGTTGTGTCTGGCAAATTTGTTTCGCATAACCTTTAGAGAAAAATAATAATAACGACATCATCCAAAACCTAAATTTTACGCCGAGAATCATCCTGATTTCCCTTCCTAATTATACAACAATCCTGATTTATTTTCCAAAAAGGATTTTACCGGCCGTTCAACGAACCTAAATTTTTGCCGGATTTTAATTACTAAGGTGCGTTTGTAAGCCAATTATCCGCTAATACTGCAAAGTCCATAAAGTTAACGATGCCGTCACCGCCGGCCGGGGCAATATCTGCTGATGGTTCATTTCGCAGCCAGGCTGATGCCAAAACGTGAAGATCATTGATATTCACTCTGCAATCGCCGTCCAGATCACCCGCAAAAGACACTGTGCACTCGATTTGATCGAGAATTTTGCCTGCACCGCTAAGATTATCGGCAAATAAATAATCTTCCGCTGCGGCCAGTTGAGCCATTATCGCTGGATTGCTTAGATTTTCTTTTCTTAACGTGTAAAGCCGTACAGGCAGCCTTAAGTCCGCAGCCGTGTAGGAGAAATCAACATCGACATACTGCTTACGCAATTGCTGAGTTATTTCAAGGTACAAATATCCATCCTCTACGGTTGGCTCGATGATTGTTCCTTCACCGTAGTCATTCCAGGTTACGAGTTCAACAATATCAGCGTTGCTTTGCAGGGCTCTTTCCAAAGTATAAGAATAGGTAGATGTTCCATACGTTCCATATACCCCTTCATCATCGATATAACCATAAGATGTACCTCCTGCCTGTGCATAAATATCGTGAAATCGCGGGAAAGCTCCGGCAACGAAATGCTCCCAGTGCATATAAGCGGCCCTGCTGTAAAAAGAGTCAAGTCTCGAAATTACACCTTCTGTACCATAGGATGGGTCCGGCCAGTCAAATTCGCCGGTTCTTGTGGGGTAGGATACAGGGTGATATTTCAAAGGGAAAAAATGCGGTTTCGGATTCAAAGCTGCAAACAATGTGGTCCATTCGTCATCGGTGAAGAACTGTGGCCCAAAGCAAAGCAATACCGGCCTGTTGTCTATTTTCAGATGCGATGGGTCAGTAAAATAGTTAGTTTGCAGCCACTGCATCACTTCTACGCCATGCGCAACGGCAGGGATTCTGTCGTTGGCATCCGCACCAAAGTAATGATTATTTAACATATGCTTAACAGTCTGATCCTCGTAGCAAATTGAAAATTCAAGTCCGGCCTCCTTTATGTATGGGATAAAGCAATTCGTAGAGTCCCTTATAAGGCCGTAATCCCAAAAATCTGTAATGCCGTACCAATCGGCAATCATACCATCTATCCCCGCGAACTTCATTAAAAGTGCCTGAGACGCTAATACGTGCGGGTCGCTGGAATCGTATGGGCCCAGGAGAGGATAATAATGCGATGCAACTGTAGTCGGCGGGTCGAAGTAGCTGCCTTTATTCCAATGCGAACCCCAGAATCCACGGAAAGGCTTAGATTGATGCCAAGGCATATAATGAGCCATTATTTTTTTTGTGCCGGCGATTCCATAAGAGTTATAACAACAGATGGTCGTCGCGAATATCAAAACCATCAGAGTCGTTCTCTTTTTCATGCAAGCCTCAAGCTTTCCTTTAATATTGCCTGTGTTTTAAGCTGGAATAGTTCAAGGTGCACTGGTGAGCCAGTTATCCGCTAAAACAGCAAAGTCCATAAAGTTAACGATGCCGTCCCCGCCAGTCGGGGCAATATCTGCTGATGGTTCGTTTTGCAGCCAGGCTAATGCCAAGACGCGAAGATCGTCGATGTTCACCGTGCAATCGCCGTCCAGGTCGCCTGCAAAAGGTGTTGTGCACTCGACTTGGTCAAGAATTTTTTCCGCACCACTTAGATTATCGGCAAATAAATAATTTTCTGCTGTTGCCAGTTGAGCCATTACAGTGGGATTGCTCAGATTTGCCTTTCTTGACGTGTAAAGCCGTACAGGCAGCCTTAAGTCCGCAGCCGTGTAGGAGAAATCAGCATCGATATACTGCTTACGCATTTGCTGAGTTATTTCCAGATATATATAGCCATCCTCTTCTGTCGGCTCGATGATTGTCCCTTCGCCGTAGTCGTTCCATGTTTCAAGCTGGACGATATCCGCGCTGCTCTGCAATCCCCTTTCGAGCGTATAAGAATAGGTAGAGCCGAATGCTGCATACTGGTCATCGATATAACCATAAGATGAACCCACTCCGGCTTCCGCATAAATATCGTGAAATCTCGGAAAAGCTCCCGCCAGATAATGCTCCCAATGATAAGTACCGGCCCTGCTGTAAAAAGAGTTGAGATTATTGATTATACTTGTTGAAGATGTCGGCGATGAAGGCGTCGTACCTGATTGTGGACTGGGCCAGTCAAATTCTCCGGTTCTTGTGGGGTAGGATATAAAATGATATTTTAAAGGAAAGAAGTGCGGCTTCGGATTCAAGACGCTAAATAATGTTGTCCATTCCGCATCGGTGAAAAATTGAGGCCCAAAGCAAAGCAATACCGGCCTGTCATCTATTTTCAAATATGACGAGTCGGTAAAATAATTTGTTTGTAACCACTGCATTACCTGCTGACCGTGTGCAACAGCCATAGCTCTGGTGGCGGGAACGAAGTAACCATTATTGAGCATATTCCCCACAGTCGCATCTTCATAGCAGATGGAAAATTCAAGGCCGGCCGCTTTTATGTACGGGACAAAGGCATTCGTAGCGTCCCTTATAAGGCCGTAATCCCAAAAATCCGCAATACCATACCAGTCGGCAATCATACCATCTATACCCGCAAACTTCATCAAAAGCGCCTGTGATGCCAATACGTGCGGGTCGCTGGAGTCGTACGGCCCAAAGAGCGGATGGTAATGCGATGCGTATGTAGTCGGCGGACTATAGTGGTTCATCGTCCAATGCCAGCCCCAGAATCCGCTGACAGGCAGGGACTGATACCATGGCATATAATGAGCCATTAGTTTTTTGGTACTGGCGATTCCAAAAGAGTTACAACAACAGATGGTCATCGCAAATACCAACACCATCAGAGTCGTTCTCTTTTTCATACATCCTCCAGTTTTCAAATCACTTATAAGCGGCTGATAGATATTGACCACTTCAAATCATGGCTTCATTGCACAGAATTTTTCAATGTCCAGGTTTTCAACTCGGCAATACATTGCAGTATACCATCTATGCATACCAAAGTAAATGAAATTCACGTAAAAAACCGGTTTTTTCTAAGAACTCTCGGTTTTCAAAGTAAAAATTAATAATAATCTCAGGATGTTCCCTCTCCGAATCGGTTAGCTGTCATCGAAGTTTCAAATAAAGGACAACAAGCATTAAAAATCGCGAATTTATGGGTCCCTGCCACATCGACTATCTTTTTAAAAAAATCTTATTAGGAACAAATTTTATTGATTTCGTTCTGCTATTCTATCGATGGCTACAACGAGCAAACCTTAATGTTTTACAGGCTTTTCGTTCGCCGGGCGTATATGCGATTTGATGGAACTAAACTTGCAATATATATAGATAGATGGTATACTCAAAATTTAATCCGAAAGCAGAAAAAGGTGTAAAATTCTGGCAGAAGTTTTCGGTTTTTAATATACTGTACCATATAGAGTGGGAATATCCATTAGAATAAAATGCGTCGTAATGTAGTAAATTTGTATGATGTCGCCAAAGCAGCCGGCGTAAGCAAATCAACGGCCAGCCTCGTGCTGAATAATAAGATCGGCAATGGTTTTAGTGTAACCGATGAAGTTAGAGACCGTATTTTGGATGTTTCACGGAAACTCGGTTATCGCCCGAATCTGATTGCGCAGAGTTTGTCCAAGCTGAACAGGGAAATGATTCATATTTTAGGCGGCAGTCACGCATTGCACGATTTCGGCGATATTTATCAAACCGCGGTCAACAAAATCGTATCGATGATTGATGCCGGTTTTGAAGATTATAATATTACCGTCGATATGTCTCTCCACCACGAAAATAAAAGCGAGCTCCCACCCTGGCATGTCAGCGCTGCTGTAATTCTCGCTCGCTGCAATCCGGCGACTGTTGAGGATTTGGAGCGAACAAACATTCCTTACATTGTCATTAACGGTCCTGCCGGAAAATTGGGTTCTCAGGTTCTGCCGGATGATGTCAATGGCATGAAATTAGCCATTAAATATTTTGTTGAGCTCGGACATAAAAGAATAGCTTATGCCGGTCCGGAATGCGTTGCCGTGGATTATTGGTGGGCCGAAAGTAATGTCGTGCCTATTCCTGCGTTTTTGAAAGGACACAGCAGCGTATACGACAGGCATCAGACATATTTAGAGCAAATGAAGGCTTACGGATTAACACCTATGTCCGGCCATGAAAGACTGCCCTCGACAGAAAAAACTGATAAAAATTTGAATGATTCCGAAGAAAAAGCTTATAAAGATTTACATAATTCCGCCGTAAGATACATAAAGAAAACTGTTTTACAGGACAAGGCAACCGCTATCATAGTTTACGGTCATATGGAGGCTCTTAATCTTCTGCAGATTGCTCAGGCCTTGAATATTTCTGTCCCGGAACAACTAAGCATTATATGTTTTTGCGACAAGCATGCCTGTAATATTATGAGCCCAAGTATGAGCTTTATCGATTTGATGTCTGAGGAAATGGGCCAGGCTGCCGCGGAATTATTAATAAGGCAATTGGAACATTCTGAACTAATATCGCCTCAAATAATTAAGTTGCCCGAACGGCTTATTGTAAGAGGCACCACATCTAAACCGCCTAACGACTAATTAAATATTTTCATTAATCCCTACTTATACAAACTCATCGCAATTTTGAAGCTGGTTCCCGCATCGAGCTAATGCAGCGAAATGCGAGTGACAATCATTTAGCTCGGCAAGCATGACCGGAAAATCTCAATTTTTGCGAATAAAAAAAACCAGTCGTAAGTAACGGCCTTAAAGAAATTACCAAAATAGCGGGGGCATTATACGCTAACCTGAAGATACAAACACAGCTTGATATTAACCTTAATATGAGATGCAAATTTTGCTAAAAATAACCTTAATGATTGTCGGTGTTGTCGGGAGCCAGAGGAGTTGTTTTTTCTCAAGTCTTTATCAAATAAAGACTTAGTGATTATCGGTCGTTTAAATAGCGACACACTAAAATCAAGGCGCTAAAAGACCAATTTGTGTTCAGATGCATCTATATCTGGCCTGCGAATGGTAAAATATGCGGAACTTAGTCAAACTCCAATTCACTATTTTCTCCACGGCGGATTCTCAGGCAGGCAGCTATCAAATTCTTCTATGAGTTTTTTCTCATAAGAGCCTGCATATTGGCCGCTGATAAATTTATCAAATGCTTCATCGTGAAACCTCTTCCAGCTCGCAACTTCATTGCCGGGATTTATCGGATAATACAAAACATTATTTTGCTTCGCAGCATTCATATCCCCAATAGCATCCCCCGCCATCAGGACTTTATCCTTGTCATATTTGCCGTTGCTGACGATTTCAAGATGCTCCGCCTTGGAACCCATCTCCTGCCCTGCTATCACTTTCACATACTTGTCTATGCCGTGTTCGGCCCATTCTCTTTCAAGAGCCTCTGTCGGCGTGGCTGAACAAATAATAATATCTGCATTTGCTGAAGCTTTCTCCAGGCTTTCGCGGACATATTTGAACGGTGCAATATTTTTTACGATATCAGCAACTGCCTGATTAACCCTTTTGCTCCAGTCGAGAGCAATTTCAAGCTCAGCTTTTTCCTGCGGATTGCCGGATTTCGCAATTGCCTGTTCAAGACCGTGATTACTCAAAAGACTTTCGGGATTATTGACCCATTTACAGTAATACTCAAACTTCGGCACATCAAAACCACTCTCTTTTACTTTCGGATGCGAAGGCAAAAGTTCGGTTAAAATTCTGACAATAGTTTTATGCCTGTTTGCACCGCGAGTCTTGCTGAACAAATCGGCAAACTCTTTACATTCTCTGGCAGCTTCTGCAACCGGCTGCAATCCAAAACAGCTTATCATCCACGGGCAGAAACATTCTCTCTGCTTTATGCCCATCGCGTCAAATGCACAACCGTCAGAGTCTATCGCTACAAGATATTTCTTTGTCGGCTTTAACTCCTTCAGAGGTTTTGCATAGTCAGTCACTTCTTCATCCTTCTATCGTGATAACTTATATACTTCTGTTCCGGCAAGCAAAAACGCACCCACGCCGTAAAGGTCTGTCGTATCACTGGTAACTTCTTTAGGATCGAAGCCTATAGGCTGCACGCTGCCTAATTTTCCGTCCGGATGAACACATTTTACCAGCCCATCCCAGGCTTTTGCAACCACAGGCGGGTACTTTTGCTTATCGAGAATGCCCTGATTAATTCCCCACGCTATTGCATAGCAAAAAAGACTGCTGCAGCTTGCTTCAGGCATCGGGTAAGAATTCGGATCGAGCAGACTTGCCCGCCACATACCGTCAGATAATTGAATCGAGGCAATTTTGTCAGCCATTTCCTTATATATCTTTACATATATTTGACGGTCGGGGAAATCGGCCGGCATATATTGCAATATCCTTGCCAGACCCGCTATGACCCAGCCATTGCCGCGTCCCCAGAATATCTTCTTACCGTTATTTTCGCGCCTTGTAAAATAACGGCTGTCACGGTAATAAAGATGTTCTTGTTTGTCATATAAATAATCTGTAGTTAACCTGAACTCTGCATTCATAAAATCGATATATCTGCTGTCGCCGGTGACTGCCGAAAGTCTTGTCCAGACCGGGGGCGCCATAAATAAAGAATCACACCACCACCATCGATCCTTTATGTTCTCCTGGTTAAAAACAAGCTGACTCTTGCAGGGATTTGCGAGGATATAATCGAATCTTTCACGCAAAGGGGCTATCATCCCGGGATTTTTATCTTTGCCGTACAATTCGAGATACACCTGCCCGATACAATGATCATCCGCATTATATATGCGCGGCCCCAACTGCCACTGATTTTTCCGGCCGACCTCCTTCAGAAAATTTTGACATTTCACATCATCGCTTATTGAGCTCCATGCGGTCATCCCTGTAAACATTACTGCATGCACCCAGCCTGTATCTTTGTGTTTTTCTCTATTGTCGGGATGATTCAATTGCCAGTCAGCAACAGCAGTTAAAACGGCCTTAATCTGTTTTGGCTGCATAACATCAGGGAGTTGAACTTTTTTATTTGCCATAAAGAATAAATTCTCACGTTTGGTAATAATATTATCTTTCGGCAGTTTTTCAATCCATTGTCCGTAAATCTTTTCATCGTATTTGATTTGCGCCCACTTCAAAAGATCAAAAATCGATTCACTGTCGACATTCTTAATCTGCTTATACGGCCATGACGAGGGATTATTTATATATCCTGCCAGAAAATCCAGTGCCTTTCGTAAACTCGCCCCTTTTGCACTCCGGTAATTCCACAAATCGACAGAAACATGTTCTCCGAGCCGTGCCAGCGTGAAGAATCCCCTCAAATTCATCTGACTATAGCCCAATGATTTTGTTCTTTCAAGTTCGTATGGCTGACGGCCATCAGGTTTGATTTGAGAGTCAATCCGTGATTTTGTTGTTTTGGCAAGCACCTCTTCTGCAATGGAAGGTTTATCAACAAACAGTGCGAAACATACTACTTGCGCATCGTACCAGGTACCATGATTATTGCGTGCAGAGGCTTCATCCCGTCCATTCGGACTGCTGCGGAGCCAGTTCAGATATTCTTCCATCCATGCCTGCATGGCCGACTGATCGTTCCTGCTCCAGTGACGGCTTGACTCCAGTAAGCCAATGGAATCGATAATAGAAATCAACCTCGCCGTATCGATAATCCCGATTCCGCGGCCTTTGACCCGACCCGGAATTCCCTGCCCAAAATTTAAATTGGGATTCATTCGAGTATTCGGATCGATAAACCATATCCGTAAAAGATCGGCGGCGTGTTCGGCGTATTTTTCTTCATCACTGAAATAATAAGCCAGCGCCAGTGTTTCCACAGAATTCCTCATACTGCTTAATCTATTATAATCGTATGCTCCAGTTCCACTCTCATGATTGACATAGCCGTCTTTCCGGACATACGGCAGGCCATCGGCAGTCTTAGGATTGGGCCACCAGTATTTACCCTGGCTCATATAATCGTGTTTGTCGCCGCTCGGCGGTATTGATGTTTTGTCCATGACCGAAAAAGGACCTGTTTTCAGGGATTCATCGGCTTCGACGAGAAGCTGCTTATAGGCCGGCAGTAATGTTTTATCCCCTTTTTGGATTTGGACTTTATTTTCCGCCAGCCATGCGCCATTCAGATAAAACACACGCGGCAAAGTTGATACATCTTTTACATCGTCAGGGATTTTACTGTAAACATTAATAGCACAGGTTAACACCTGCAATACAACCAGCCATAAAAACGCATCAAATCTATTTTGACGTAAAGTCATAATTCTCTTTTGTCCTTTTTTAGATTCCCTGAGATTCGACTGTTATTATATTAGCTTTGTTTAACAAAACTGCAAACTTAATACTACTACCAAGTTGGTGTACAGTTTGGATCCTGCGGGTTATTACACTGCATCCAGTCTACAGCAAAATCACTGAAATCAACGAAATTAACAGTGCCATCGGTCGGTGCAAAGTCTGCGCCCTGACAATCATTTAGAACGGCACAGTCATTATGGAGCCAGTAGGATGCTATTATGCCAACATCTTCAAAGTCCACATAACAATCGCCGTTGATATCCGAGATAAGCCCATATCCGCCGGTCTGAATATCCTGACAGGTCTTGCCTGTAACTGCCATTTCAGGATAATTGATATGCGAGATTTGGTTAGTTGTAGTTTCATACACTGCCCAGACTATTTTGCCCGTACCATCGATGTAATCACTAATGTTTGAGGTAATTGAGCGGGTTATCCTCGTATCTACACCAGGCAGAACAGTCTGGTCGTCAGAGCCAAGCTTCACCCATGAAGCATTCTGTGTCCAGTCGGCACCTGCTTTCATAACATATATTCTGTAGGTCGCGGCGGCGGAACCTTCTGTATTGCCGCTGAAGGTCAGGTCAATTTTATTGATATTGGCCGGTGATTGATTGATTTTCATTTCAACCCAGAGCAACGTCTGGTCACCGGAACCGGGATTAGCAGGAGTCCATTCGGCTGTATTGTTAGCAGAAATATTTGCATACTGTGCGTCTGTGGCTTCGATCATTGTATTCCTGTTGCTGGAATTCCCGGAAAATGGGAAGAGGTCTACATCACAGGCATAAGCATTATAATTAGTATTTGACTGTGTTATACCCACAAAGTTGTAAGTGTAAACGGCCGGGCCGCTGTCACTCGGCACAGCCGAGACTTCGTTTGAATACCCGGATTCATTTGAGAATATGTCAACCGCTGTAATGACATAGTAATAAGTTATGCCGTTAGTAACATTATTGTCGGTGTAATCCGGACTTCCCAGAAGCGAAGTATTAAGTTTGCTGTAACCGCTGCCGGACGTTGTCGAACGATATACATTATAGCCGGCAAAATCTATTTGGGAATTATTATTCGCCCCGGTCAGACGGACTGTTCCATTGCCCGCAGTCGCTTCCAGACCTCCTGGATTTAAAAGCAGCGATTCCGACAGATAAAAATCAGCAAAACGAACATCTTCGTCGCGAAGGTCGGCTATATTAGCCAGACTGCGGTAAATACCATATTTGGGCCGGTTAAAATCCGCACCGAGTCGCCACATATCGATGTTATTACTCCTCCAGAAAAGAAGTATCGCACCATCGCTGACTCTGCGAATGACAATTTCGTATGTTCCGGTATCAGTATTCAGGTATCGCTCGTACACTTCAACCCACACGCCTTTAAACAGCGACAAAGCAGCAGAGGCCATTTCAGTCTGCGACTGGTCGTCGCCGCCCGGACAATATAAAAGCTGAAGTTTGTCAGGACTGTTCTTTCGCGGCGATAACGTAATACTGGGCATGCCGTCATCATCACCGCCGCTGGGTTTGATTTGATGGATATGGCAAAAACTGGACGAAGTCTGAAATGCACTATCCAGTTTGAACTTCCAGGTGTAGATATGTGTTTCGCCATTGGTCGCGTACATTGATGCGCCGGATGGCCCCCAGGTTTTTATCTCGTTGCGCTGCCTGTCAAAATAGAGGCAGCGATCATCGTCAAGGTCTCGATGAATAGAAAAGACAAAAGCATTTTTGTTAAGCTCATTATCCCATATCTCTGAAATATGCTCAACCGGATGACCGCAATCCGGAACTTCGATTCCATATCCCTTTGATTCAATAAGTGAATAGGTATCGCCGGGACCATCAGCCTCTAACAAAACATCGGAGTATAGGACGGATGGCATTAAAAACACAAATAATAATGTGATTTTTATTGCTGTTTTAGCAATTTTATACATAGAGCCTTCTTCGTCGTCCCTTCTATACCCTCAATTCGAACAAGTATGAACTCGCTGCAGACAGCACATTCGCACTTGCCCCTGATTCCCATTATGGCAATTTCAAAATCCGTCTCGCATTACGATCATCCCCTTCAAGTGCCTGTATGACGGAACGAAAGGTCAATCTATAGTGGTTAAGATCCGGATAACTTTTTGGAGTCCATAAACCGGAATCAAATGCTATTGAATTATTACGAAAATCAACACTTCCATCTCCAAAAAGCATATTGACGCCTTTACGACTGCCCAATTTATGCGCTAAATTACCCAATGTTATAAGAGCATCGGTGCCTATTATTTTTGTATTGTCAAGTTTTGTCAGATTTTTAGCTATTGCAGGAAAACCATCAGCATCTTTTTCGATTTTTGCCTGAGGAATATAGTTGTAACCGACTCTTACTTGTTTTTCCTGTGCATCTGTATCTGTCGGGTCATTAAAACTCCATGGCCAGGGATGACCCGGAGGGGCATACGAAGAAAATCGATAACGGTCTGAAGGGGCACTCGGACAGTAAAAGGTTTTAGGTTCTTTAATGATACCCGTATAAAACAGGCTGCCATATCCCCACGAATTGCCATAGGCCGGCTTAGACGAAGTAGCGGGATAATCTTTCAGATAATCGGGAAATCTAAGTGTCGGATCACTCTTTTTGTCGAGGTCTATCTCGAAGGCAAAATAAGACCAATACGGCAGGTTAGAGGTTGTAAATTGTCCGCTCATAAATCGAGATGGCGGAAGTTTATCATCATTTGATTGTGCATATAAGAAAAAACCTGAACCACATTGCTTTTGTTGAGATGCACACACTATCTGTTTCGCCTTTTCTCTTGCAGAACGCAAAGCAGGCAGCATAACCGACAGCAACAGCGCAATAATCGAGATTACCACTAATAATTCAACTAATGTAAATCCCTTTTTTCTATTCATAATCGTACTCCGCTGACAATAAACAATTACCTGTCTTTTACTTAACGGCTGACCGCCATACTCTAAATATTTCAAACCATAAATCACATCAAACACTAAGGAAGTACCAGACCTGGACATGGAGGATCAGTAGTAGCATAACGCTTACAGTCCAGCCATTCCTGAGTAAGCACTGACAAATCAAGATAATCGACCGTAACCAACCAGTTCTGAGCAAATATCGCAAAATCCTTAAAATTGATATCACAGTCGCCATTTAAATCTGCCGCTTTACTTGCCGTACAAACAAAAGGTTCTGTTTCGAGGTAGATCGCGGCTATTTCGCTTTTGTCCAGCGGATAACTGTACAGCCGTACATCATCAATGGCTCCATCGAAACGACTATTGGCGTCTTTGATAAGACTTGTTCCGATGCACATGTTTGTATCTGCCGGCCAGTCATTATAATTTGTAATGCTCGAATTGACATCAATTACACCATCTACATATATAGATGTCCAGCCGTTATCAAACGTTGCCGCAACAAAATGCCAATTACCGTCATCAACACGAACATTGCCGTTAGGCCCCTGAGAGACATCTATTGCCGTGGGAATATACTGGCTGAACCTGACTACGCCTATTGGGTAAGTAGCACCGGCTGCGCTTTCAACATACAACGAAGCTCGATTCGAAGACGACCCTGAAGGTATATTCCATCCGAAGACAGTACTGTCTCCATAATTCAAATTGCGTATCTTTATCCACGCTGTAACCGTAAACAGATTCGGACGAGCCATTTTCTTGTCTATTACAACATATTTACCTTCGTTAAAATCATACGCATTGATGATTTTACCGGGTACAACAGTAACGTCAGCAATGTTTCCGGTTCCCGCGGTAATTGTACCGCCATAACCATTGCCGGTAACATCTATTGCGTTTATCGGAGTTCCAATCGCATCCAGAGTCCACTTCGCCAAAATTTTCTTTTCAACCAACTGAGCCGCACTTGAATTCAAAGCCGCCCGGCTGGTAACCTGACACCAGTAGTAACTGTTAAAATCACTGACAATTATTGGGTCAGTAGTATAATCGGGACTGGTGGCTTGCGAAGTAACCGGATTGCTCGTGTCACCTGAAATCCCCTGGAACCACTGATATTGCAAAGTAGTCGCTCCGGCAGGATCACAGGCATCTACAGTAAAGACCACAGAATCGCCTACATTTGCTGCCTTATCCCAGGGTCCGCGAACAATTGTCGGGATGTTCTTGAATACATCAAACGACCATATCGGCCCCACAATATTTTTCCCGGCCCCTGCACTGCTGCCGTCTATCTGTTCTTCTACATGCCATGTTACAACATCGTCATAATTAAATGAAACCGGCCCATAACTTGCATTTGGCTCCGGATTACCATCCGTTGCATCGACAAAATAAGGACCATAATTTGTCGAATTGGCCGCGTAATAAATATAGTGTCCCGTAACATTGGGTTCTGTACGCGAAGTTCCATTGGGCTCAATCTCAATAGCTGTATCCCATTTAAATGTAATGCTCAAAGGCTGGTCCTTTGCGCCATAAGCCGGAGTTGGATTATAAGGAGCTATCGCCTCTTTCGGATTGACAAGCATATTGCCGTCAAAGACATAGATGTCATCGACATAAATCCAGGGTTTGATTTCGCCTGATGTACTTCCAAATGGAGATGCCACCACAAATTTTGTTAATCCGTTGGCCTCTGTCACCGGATTCAGAAAATCAGCACCTGCCACGAGTAAATTGCTGTTATCTGCGGGGCCTGAAGCTGATTTTATATATATATCAACTTTTTCCGTCGCATTGTCGATTATCATCCAGACATTAAACCATGTGTCTTTAGGCAGACGGATATTAGGGTCAGCGGGCCGAACGTCGGTAAGCCTGTGATCCTTGATCCACGCCTTACTATCTTCACCATAAGAAACAGTTATTTCAGGATATGAAGAAGTATGCGACCATATTCTCAATGGTACACAAAAATTAGCACAATAATTTGGTTCCGCCGGCCAAAACGGGGCATACATGTTAACGTCATTTCCGGAAGGCTGATAACTATCCTCCGCCAAACCTACATACCCCAGTCCCATTCGGTTCGTCTGACGATAGACACGGAAAAAAACCGTTTTTTTATCACTTGGGCCGATTTGCAGGTCTGTCGGCAGAACTGCATGAGCAGCTTTAGGTCTCGGCCCTGCACCGGGGTCAGTCAGGGAAAAGAATTTGTGATCGTCCCGGTAGGTACACCCTCTAATGGTCTGATTTGATGAACTGAAAGGATCAACAGAAATTTGAACGTAAGTAATATCGACGCCGCTTAAAGAATCATTCCATATCATCCCGGTAGCTTCCTCAGCGGGACGGATAGATACGGGGTTTCCAAATATATCTTCGAGCAAATAGGATTCAAAATTATCAAAGAGAGCTGCGCCATAGCCGCACTGAGCTAAAAGCAGGACAATAACTGAATATATTAATTTCTTCATCATCATAAACTCCTTTAATTCCCTATACCTTAATTATTCGCACCAGCCTATTTTCATTAAAAAATAACAAATTATACCAATACTGACTGTCGCCTTAAATTTCCCAAAGAACATAGACCAAACACGAGAAAACTAAAAGCCTGATAAAACTTTCTCAGGGTCAGCCAGACGGGTTGACCCTGAGATTAAAACTTAATTCACTACTTCTTGTTACGTCTTACAGCAAGTAAGCCGAGGCCAAGTAACGCGATTGTTGTCGGTTCCGGGATTACAGTTACACGGAGAGTATCCGTTATCCCATCAAGATCAGAAGTCGTTACACCTTCTACAGTACTGCCGGTATCAACCCAGGCAACGCTGAAGCCCGCTGGAACAACAGCAAATATGCCGCTGCCCATTTTGGACAGGTCGTTGAGTTTCCATATATCAAAGAAGCTTCCCAATTCCGGCGTATAGCCGCCAAGCAGGTCAATGCTCAAGGTTGCTCCTGCTGTATTGCAAATGTCTCCGTACTGAAGAACCGTATCGTACGAGCTTGCCGAAGCAATATCGATTGCCAGCGTTCCGCCTGTACCAACGGTATAATCCATAGAATTGGAGCCATCACCTACTGTTATCGCGGCGATAGTATCAACAGCGCCTATTTCCAATTTGGCCTGACTCTGATTAAAGCCGCCGCCTTCGGAAATTTTCCCAAACTTGTTGATTTTGTTCCGGACAATCAACGCCGTTCCGCTAGTGGCATTGAAATTGATAGTACCGACGAGTTTAACACCCCTGCTGAATATCTCCGTATCAATGACACCTGTACCGGACAGATTGTAATTTACCGTAGCACCTGTCACGCTGCTGCCCGTAATAAAACGTAATTCACCGGTGCCTGCTGTATTAGAGACCTTTACAGTACCGGCACTGTGGTTAACGGTCACTGCTGAACCGCTGCCATAATACCTTGCGAGTCCAAAAACCTCAGTGGTAGTGGCAACACATGCGACAGTCAGATCGGCACCCGAGTTGATATTCAACGTACAATTCGACGCAGGACCGGAAGTATTGCCCATTTGAACGACGGAAACAGTCTGACTTGAATCAAGTGTCACATCGCCGGTGATAATCCTCGCAGTATCCGCAGTAGTAAGCGTTCCATTCCAGTTAGCCGCTACGCTCCAGTCGCCGGGACTGGTAGCAATCCATGTTCTGGTCGATGCACTGGCTGTCGAGCCAAGCGTAAGCAAAAAAATACATAACATTAATACACCTAAACATTTTTTCATCTTCTACCTCCTAACAAAACATTAAGTTAACTTAACTTCTTCCAATCTATCTGTATGCCGAACGGCACCGAGCAACATGCCCGGTACATATTAATTATCAGACAACTCGTGTTGTCCTCCTTAGTTTTACTTCGATAGGTAATATTATCGGCTTCTCATCCCAGGGTTTTCCGTCCATAATATCCATCAGCAATTTTCCCGCCGCTGCTCCCATGAATTTTTGCTGCTGCGAAACTACACTGCTCAGGCCTACATAGGAAAGCGAACTGAAATGATAATCACCAATCCCAAGTATAGAAACATCCTCGGGCACTCGTATATTCTGACGTCCGCACTCGTCGAGAATCTCATAAGCCAGCCAGTCGTTATCCACGAACAGTGCCGTTACTCCGGTATCTTTTCGCCATATATCAAGTATTTCCAGGGCGATTAATTTAATCCTCTCTTCCCTTGTCCAGTCCTTATAGCTCATTTCCTCCGTAACGCGAATCTCTTTGCCAAGCCCTGCTTCCTGCATTGCTCTCATATATCCTCCGGCACGTAATTGAGTGCTTTCGAGCATCTTGGCCATACTCACACTTGCATAGCGAATGCGTTTGTGCCCAAGTTCCAAAAGAGCTTTTGTCCCCTGATAGGTACTTGCGAAATGGTCATATCGAACAACCGGGAGATGTAATCCGGGAATAGCACGGTCTATTAAAACAATCGACATATCGTATTTTTCTACCAGTTCACGATAAACCGGTATGCTTTCCGGGTCGCCGGAAAAAGCAGCTATGACACCGCCAACGCGCTGCCTCATTAAAAGGTCGAGTTTGTTTCGCTCGTTTTCTCCATCTGAATTATAGACACAAAGCAGAGCGCTGTAATCGGAGACTAACTCTTTTTTAATTCCATCCAGCAGTGATTCCGAACCGAAGGACAGAGAACTGAGTAACACACCTATAGCATTGGATTTATTTGAAACAAGACTTGCCGCCATGCCATTGGGCCGATACCCCATTTCTTTGGCTATACGGTGTATTTTACTGACTGTTTTTAATGAGAATTGTTTCTTGCCGACGTTTTTGTTACGGAGTGCAAGAGAAACTGTTGCAGGAGATAAACCCGCTCGTTCCGCGATTTGTACTAATGTTACCGCCACAATAAAAACTCCTAATCTGCTACTTTAAATTCATATATAAAATATCATGCCATTGTAAAGTTGTCAATACAATTTTGCCGGTTAAAACATTTTAACGGCACTTTCATAGAGGTTAAAACCTTTTAACTAATATACTAATTCGGACTACAAACACTAAGTGCCTTAAATTAAATAGGTTATGGCTGTAGATGTATACACAAAAGGATGAAGTTTGGACGGTTTTTAAATAATAATTTTGTGATTTTAGCGGACTTTTTTAGGGGAATTTTGAGCAGTATTAACTTTTTCATGGATGATTAATTAATCTGTGCCTAAAGATTGGGAGATGTCTTAAATAATGGCACTTCTTCCATTTTCATAAACCACAGAAGCGGTTGGGTCGCCGCCATATTACGCCGGACTTCGGGATTAGCAGGATCAGTATCCAGCGTTTTCCATAAATTCAGGTATTCCGGATGTCCCATCGCATATCCGGCAAACAGCAGACAAGGCTGCCGAACCGGCCATTGGTCATAATACAAAACATCATGAGGATAGGGCCATCGGTCTTTGTCCTTTAGATATTTAAACAGAAATTCCATACCCTTTTCGACGCAGCGTCCGTCTTTCAAAGTATAGTTCCATATATCATCACCCTGAGTTCTGAGCAACTGGCATAGCAGGACTATATTATCTAATTGGAATATCGAATACCCGTAGGGTTTTGTTCGTTCAAGTTCAAGCGGAAAACTGCCGTCCATATCCATCTGATAAGGCAGGAGTATTTCTTTATAAAATTTACGAGCCATTTCCAGTTTTTTCTCATCTCCTGTAAACTTCGCGAAAGCAGCCAGTTGAAGAAAATATGCAACGCTGTGATTGTTCTTTGCGTTCATCTCGGCAAGGCCGTAAGGGTGGGTTGTCATCCATTCAGTATAGTCGGCAAACCAGCGTTTCAGGCCGGACAGAATTTCAGGTTTCATTGCTGTGGATTTTTGAAGAACTTCTATTGCCAATGTAACTTCGGCAAGATGCAGCGTATCTATGATTCCTGTGCCGCGGCCGGTTGCCTTTCCGGGAACGGCCTGAGCATAAAGCAGATGCGGATTCATTTTAGTTTTTTCATTAAGGAAAAAAACTTCCAAAAGCTGTACCGCCTTTTTGACATATTTCTCATTGCCTTCCAGGGCATAACCGGCCGCAAGTGATGCCACCGCATCTTTAAGTTTCATTACAAGCATTCGATGCTTCGTAAAATTATCCGGATTGGATTGACCATCTTTTTGTATATACGGCAGCCCATCTTTCGTTTTGGGATTAGGCCACCAGTAATCACCCATAGAATAATAATCACCGGGCCTTGCCTGATCGAAAGGAGCCGGATAATCCCGAATAGAAATCGGTTTTATATTCAGATAAAAATCTGCCAATCGAATAATTCTATCCCGGTCGATTTGAGCTGTTTCCAATGCTTTCTGATGTGAAGTTTTCTGCGTCAGAACATTTGCAGCATCGTTATTCTTTTTTTTTTCGAGAGTCAGAAAAGCCGTCGAAAGTCCTTCGCACGACACACTGATAACAGAAGAACCCTGATTGAATTTTACATCAATCATTGCGACGCCGTTATATAACTGGACTTTTCGTGAACCTCTCGAAGTTCCGAGATTGTCCAGCAATTTCCCGTCACCGGTAAGACCGAATCGCACAAAATTTCGCGCATCCAGACAAATAACGCCATTTGCATCGAGAAGAGTTGCTTTGACAGTTGAAGTATCGCCATCACGAAGCGTCTCATTTAATATCAATTTAGCCGGGGCGCCCCATTGGCAAGTCTCATATCGTAAGGTTATTTCGTCTGCAATTTTAACGTCACCTTTGACAGCCACAGCTTTTAAATTATTCATTCCTTCTTTAAATACCGCTTCCCATCGCAATCCTGCTGCGGGAAAATCCTGACTGTTTCGTTTTTTTATTCCGGCTGATTCGCCGTTTACAAAAAGTTCAACATCGTTACAGTTCGAATAAACCTTTACTAATTTTTTCTCGCCTTTCTTTCCCCATCTCACCGGCCAGGTATGTGCATATATCCGAACCATCGGCTTGTCAGTCCAGTAAGATTGAAATACATAATACGACTCCTTCGGAGTCAGGTCACGTTCAACAACACCTTTTTGATTCACAAAAGGAATCGGATTGTCCGGGCGAAGCGGTGTTGAAAAATCTGTAAATGTCCACAAGGCTGTCCCTGCCAGCCAATCCATGGTTTCCTGCTCTTTTAGTATCCAGTCCATCAAGTCGCAAATGTAAGTTTCAGACCAGTCGCCGTCGTCCACCACTCGAACATCCGGCCTGATATTTAAATAGTCTGCGCCAATTTCATTTCCGGATTTCTCAAGCAATTTATAAGGTGTTTCTGAATGGCGTCGTGCCTGGCTGTCACCGCCCCATTCCATGTGCACAAAACGGTTCACCTTGGCCATCTCTTTTTCGGAAGCTTGTTTGTATCCTGTAAAACTTCCTTTTGAGTACCAGCCGGGCCAGACCGACGGCGAATACACATCGACAATATCGCTGCAGAAAGCGCACCGGCGAATAGCTGTTTTACGCTGCGGGTCTAATTTATGACTCAGGTCATTCAGTTCACTCATAAAGGCCCTGATTTTTTCCTTATCGAAAGTCTCGAAATCACCCGGCCAATCGTTTTCATTTCCTAATCCCCAGATGATTATCGATGGATGATTGAAATGCTGGTCAATCATCGCGGTCAGCATATCTTTCGCCTGCCGCTGATATCGGTCTCCGCCGAGACCGCCGCGGCACCAGGGAATTTCTTCCCAGACGAGAATACCTGTCTGGTCGCACAAATCTAAAACGAGCTGCGACTGCTGATGATGTCCCAAACGGATATAGTTAACGCCCATTTCTTTCATCAACTGGAAAGTTTTACGAACCAGTTCATCAGGTTGAGCGGCACCGAAACCGGCGGAATCTTCCTGCCAGTGAGTCCCGCGAAGCAATAATCTTTCGCCATTCAATTTGAAAGGTCCCTTTTCGACAAACTCAAACTGTCTAAGACCGAATCGCTCGCTTACTACATTTTGTCCCTGTGAACTTTTCAAAGTAACAACACATTGATAAAGGTTCGGACTGCCGGGAGACCAGAGCACAGGTGTTGCAATGTTGGTTTCAAAAAGCTCAGCAGATTGGCTCCATGGTTCCAGCGTTTTTTCTGACTGATATTCCCTGCTGCCGTCCGGCGTTAAAATTTGAATAGCAATTGAAAGTTTGTCTTTGAGCAATTGCGGATTATACAATTGTCCGCTGACTTTCAGCGACCAGTCGCCATTTGCCTGACGCTGGGTTTGAATATGAACACGTTCCAGTGAGATCGCCGGCACATATACAAGATTTAAATTGCGGTAAATTCCACCATACAAACAAAAATCACTTAAATCGGAAGGAATCATTTCTACATCGCGTGAGTTATCACACCGAATCGACAAGGGAATCATCCCTTTCGTGGGAATATGTTCTTCGGAATTTTCTTTATAAACAGGATTGGCTTTAAACGCTTCCGCCGCGTCTGTAATATCTATCACAAATTCATCGTACCCGCCGATATGCGAACCTGCTTTTTGCGTGTCAATATAGACTTCTGTTTTCTGGCCGGCACCTTCAAAATGCAGCAGCGTTCGTCCATTAGGATATGGGTTTTCAATTTTCAGCTTAGTACGATACCATGCAGGCCCCTGATAATATGCAGCATCCGGGTCCACACAATCAAAGGCATTATAACAATGCGGCAGTTCAACCGGTTGCCATACAGGTAAATCCCTCGAAAGTTTCACGCTTCTCAATGTTTCCCATACTCCCCCCAAATCGCCGCGGACAAATTCCCAGTTTTTCGTAAGTTGCTGGGAATGTTCATACAATTGCGGGCGAGGATAGTTCGCTTTTTCTGCCCGGCAGAATGAAACAACAAATAAAAATGAAAACGCGTATACAATAAATATGAAACTGAAATATTTATTGTGTTTATTCATTTCTAAAACTCCTAAATGTTTTCCTAAAATCACTTCGAATCAAAATAATCTATAAGCTGATACACATTTTCATTTAATTTTTTCATTTCATTAAGAAGAGGATAATAAGGTTTGTATTTATAATCAACAATTCCCTTATTAGAATCAGCGTTGGAAGGGTCCGGCGCAATAGCTTTGGGATTATTATCCACATATTTAAACCAGTGCCAACCGACACAATTTTTTGATTCCATTAGTCCAATCGCATAATTCTGATAGAACTTTCCCCTGTCCGTTTGTGTTTTTACAACCCATCCCGCACCGGAATTATTGGCAAGGCCGGAATCCATACCTTTTGCATACCATTCTGTAATCATAAAAGGTTTACCGCCTGATTCCCTGTACCACATCATCATTAATTTCGGGTCAGGCGTCCACGCACGATAATAATTTGACGATATCACGTCCAGATACTTACCGCCTGCCCTGTAAACTTCCGGACATTTCAGCGCCCTGCCGTTAAATCTCGAACCGAGGCACAAATGGTTCGAGTCATATTTACGAATAGCTGCCGTCGTTAGTTTGAAATATGTGTCAAACATATGACCGATAAACTCGGCCCGATCCTTATCGTTACAATCCGCAAGTCCTGCCGGTTTGCCTTTTCGCTCGCTAAGCCATCGTTTGGCCTCTTCAACATTGTACTTCATCTCAGGATATTTGGTCAAATCAAGATTGAGCGTACGGTTAAGCATATCAACCTGCATCTGAAGTTCGTTATCGCTGAAATGTCCAAGACAGTATGGGTCATCTTTCGTCGCAGTCAGTTTTTTGCCATACTCATCACAAAACGCTGCAAACTCAGGATGAAACACCGGCCATACTTCCTGCGGATAGCCCTTGTGCCCTGACACCTGCCAGGCAAGCCCTTTACTCGTTGCAAAATCAGCCATAAAATCCCATGATAGTGTGTATACTAAAGGTTTGTCGCTTTTTCTCAAATACTGTGCTTCCGACCAGCCGCCGGTTCCATTAAAGCCATAATCGGAAAGCAGCTTTGTGGAAAAATTGGCCCATTTTTCTATCGAGCCGAATACCTCCGAAGTTGTTTTCCTGTCAAGTTCTGTAATGCCTGTATAAACACTGACAATAGCAACATGAATAAAAGGATGTCCATTCGGATCGGTAAGCCACCATCTGTCTTTTATTTTACGCGGATAGAAAAAGCCTTTCGCTTCGAATTTTTCGTCCGTCCTGCCGCCATATTTATCCAATTTTATCGATTTCTGACCCGGCTTAAAGTCATATAGCTGTTCCAATGTCCTTGTTTCAAATGGCTTCCAGTTGCTGTCAGTTGGTTTCGCTTTGGCATCAACCCAAATATATTCCGGCTTTGAATTATTAGCGTCTATGCCGGACTGACTGATCCCAAAACAGGAAATTTGGCAAAATATGATTAAAGAAAATATCACTATTGATTGTAATGAAAATCTATTCATCTCGAATCCCCTTGAACATATACTATTATTTATGACCCTATTGTCGCTATCAAATACAGCAGCCCTACAATAGCAACCGCCACTGCCACTGAGATTAAGAATCCGACTACGTCAGTCTTGTCCCACTTTGAAAATTCCCATTGGGAATTTGGAAACAGCTTCAGATGGTCGAATCGCTGCGGATTTGCGTACGACAGTTCGATTTCCTGTTTGTCCGCATCATGGTCTTTGTGCACAGGCGTTTTCATCTTAACAAAAAAGCGGTCAAGCCGTTCCTTGTCATCGGGCCGGGTAACAAGCGAGAAAATAATCAAAACGCCAAAAGGAATAATAACTCTGAACAATACGCGGATAGATTCATTTAATGCGTACGGGAATTTTGAAAGATCGATGCCCATTTTGTCAAGTAATACCAGGTCAATATTTAGCATACCGCAGCCCGTTATTTCGCCGTTATCATTGCGTTTAACTCCCTGCATCCAAAAAACAGATTTCGGCTTTATCTGGTACACCCTTTCGAACCGCTGACCCGCAACAAGCGGCGCAGGACGCGTGCCCCGGGCTTTGCCGATTAAATTTAGTTTGTCCCATGTTTCAATTTGTTTATCGCGAATCTGTAAATCCATCTGATGGGCACGGTATTGCCGGACTATTGGCTGCGGGTCGGTCTGTTTAGCCAAATATTGGTTTGACCTTAAAGATGGAAATATTGCAGGCAAAATAACAGGAAGCAAAAAGAACAGAATACTCGTTACTATGATAGATGCCCATGCGCCAATACGGTTGGGCCGCCGCCATACCATACCTAACCAGAAACACGCAACGAATATTGCGGTTATCTCCCATGAAAACTTGAGCTGTTGAAAAATACTTTCAAACTGTAATGCGATCCATGCTCCGCCCAAAAGAACGATTGCGCCGCTAAACCTTCCGACCAGAACATAATGCTTTTCGCTGATGCGGGAAAAAAGCGGCCGATACAGGTTATGTGTTAACAGTGCAGAACTGGAAATCATCAGACAACTTGCCGTTGACATCAGCGCCGCCATTAAACACGCTATCATCAATCCGACAAGACCGAGTTTCAGTCCGCCCAGTAAATCCACTGTTGCGACTCCGAAGACAAGGTCCGGGTCACGTACGTTATTGTACAGCAGTATTGCGAAAAGTCCGAACAATCCCCACAGCAGCACCACAACCCGCTTCATATACAAACCGGTAATGAACCCGAAACGCGCGGTATATTCATCTTTTGCAGAACCGCTGGTCGTGAGCTGGTTCGCCTGAATGCCGAGATTCAGCGTTACCATAACTGTTACCGCCAATATATAATACCATGTAAAATCTATCGTCGTCGGCGTCCCCAGTACCTCAAAAAAAGATTCCGGCAGTTCAACATGAACTGTTTTCATCGCGGACAAAAATCCGCTTCCTCCATAGAGTGCATTTATTCTGACCCATGCAAACGGCACCAGCAGGACAGAGAGCAGAATGATAAATATCCCCTGTATGAGGTCGGTTACAAATGCCGCTTCCAGACCGCCCGCGACAGAATATATCAATGTTATCACACAAACGATAAGTACTGTCATTTCTTTACTGATATGAGGAAACAAATTTCGGGGCCGCATTAATCGCAGCTCGTCGAGTTTCGTTTTTTGCTGGTCAGTGAGCAATGCATAATCTGACGCCTCGAGTTCGCCAAGCTCAACTGAAGCATCATATTCGATTCGTTCCTGCCGGGTAAGTTCATTAACCGTTTTGGGCACCATCGCAATTGCCGTCTTGCCCATGGCATTGAAGCCAAGGGAAATTATTACCATCAGCCCTACTACGCTGATGACAGAGTACACACCGGCCATAACTTTCGAACCATAACGGTTTACAAAAAAATCGCCCATCGTCAGAATCCGAAGGCGTCGATACCATATCGTAGTCAGCCAGTACACGGGAGTGCCAAAGACATACAGCAGCGAACTCCATATACCTGAAATACCATTCACCATCGTCGTGGTGATAGTACCGGTAGCATTTGAGACCGATGTGGCCTGTCCGAAAGAAGCAAATATCTGAATCATCTTGCCGAAACGTCTGCCACCGAGAAAATAATCTTCACGGTTTTTAATGCGATACATTGCCCAAAAGCCTATTGCGAGCATGCCGGCAAAATAAACAACGATTACCAGAATATCAAGTATGGGAAGACCGAACATTACGTAAAACCTTTCTAAAAAATGTATCTAATCCTGCTAAGAACACATTTAATGGACTATTTCTTCATTGCTGTTTTAGAGTCATCATGACGGGATAGTTTGATCGGCATACCGGCTGTCGGAATTAGTTTCCCAAAAATAACCTCCGCAACAGCCCGCATATGTTCTTTTGCTCCGGGATTAAAGCAGGTAACTACTGTATCAAAATCAGCAGGTGCGCCAAAATCATACGGCGTATTGGTTACTACGATAAGATTCGGTATTACCTGTTTAACTTCACGAATAAAATTGCTTATTGATGTTGCAGCCTTGTGATAATAATAATTCGTGGCTACAACAACCTGAGCTTCGGGAAGTCTCTTAAGAACACGTTTGAGATCCGTATCAGTCGGAACATACGGAATTTCCACAGAAGCGACATTGTCGGAGCACTGACACATTTGCTCCCAGAGCAGACCCGGATGAGAATACATATTGTTGGCGAAAGCGTGAGTTGGGAATATCTGCTCGATAAGCAATACTTTCGTGTTTTTCTGCAATGGCAGTAATTTCGCTTTATTCCGAAGGAGCAGCACAGACTTATTCGCTGCTTCCTGAGCGGTATTCATAACCACCGGGTCAGAGAATAAATCGCCGGCTTTGGCAGCATCGACCTTTCCGCCATTATGAGCCAGCCCCATATTCCACCGCATTTCCAAAATGCGATGAACGGATTTATTTATCTGAGATTCTTTCAAATAACCGCTTTTGACAGCTTTAATAATCTTGTCGATTATTTCATATCTGACCGGCCCCTCATCTCTGCATAGTATCAAATCGCATCCTGCTGAAATTGCCATTACTGCCGCATCGGCCATTTCATACTGCTGCAGAATACCGCCCATAGTCAGATTATCCGTTGTGATTACTCCATCGAAACCCATATCTTTTCTCAGGATACTTGTAACAATTTCATCAGAAACACAGGCAGGCCTGTTGCCGTTTATTGCGGAATATGAGCAATGTGCAATCATAATTGCCGATAAGCCTGCTTTTATTAATGCGTAATATGGGGCAAGATGGACATCTTTAAGGGTACGAAAATCAATATTAACTGAGGGCAATCCCCAGTGCGCGTCAGTATCGGATTCTCCTCTGCCTGGGAAGTGTTTGCCAGTAGCGATAAGTCCGCCTTCATGCAGCCCCCGCATCGAAGCGAGTGCGTATTTAACTACTATCGCAGGGTCATTACTGTAAGCTCGCGTACCTATTTCGGGATTTTTACTATTTGTATTTACATCGAGTACCGGAGAATGAATCATGTTGGCCCCGACCGCATGTGCCTGTCTGGCAATACATAAAGCACTTCGATACGCCAGATCAATATCATCGGCGGCAACATAGCCCATTGGGTGCGGGAAAAGCCTTTGATTGCTTAAAAGATCATCGCAGGCGCTACCTTCCTGGTCGATTGTGAAGTGAAGGCCTATCCCAAGCGGACGTTCAAGAGCAAAATCTCTGAGTTGATTAAGCGTCTCGGCGTATTCCTGCGCCGTACAAAAAGTGCACTGACTGTTATAGGAAAAATCGCGGCATTTGCCGGTGGGCATACGAATGGAACGCAGCATATTCGAATCAGGTTCTGTTCCTGGCCTGAGGTCATTTGCAAGTGTCATCGTACGAAACTTCTGGCTTATTCGCAAACCGCCTACGTGATATTTGGTTATCAGTTCTATTATATCCGGCGTTATAACCGGACCGCAGAATCCGAAAACCAGAAGTTGACCAACCTTCTGATTAAGATTCATCCTGCCAAGCAGTTCATCAGCCCATTGTTCGGATGTTTGGTTCATGTACCGATTTCCTTAAAACCGATTTTCATCTAAAAGCATTTTCAAAGATAAAGCATTTTTCAAATTTGTACAAATGTCACTGCCAAAATAAGCACTCCTAATCTATCATCCATATATAAATTATCATGCCTTTGTGACATTTTCAATATAATTTTGCCGGTTAAAACATTTTAACGGCAGTTTTGCACAGGTTAAAACCTTTTAACCAGTAAGGCGATTCAGATTGAGAAGCTTTAAGTGTAGTAAATTAAATAGGTTACAGATTGAAATATACACTTAGAAGGATGATGTTTAGACACTTTTAAAATAATATTTTTTTATAATTTTCGAAAATATTTTCTATGGCTGCAAAAAGAACAGTTACAATTAACATAGAAAAAGTCAGTGAAATACTTCCATAATTGCGAGGGCTGGCAATGGGCGTTGGTTGTCCTTACTTCATACAATAATATAAATGGGGGAAGGTCATCGGTCATCCAAATGGTGACACGCTAAAATTGAGGTATTATCTGCTGAAAAGCTTTCCGCATAGTTTACTCACTGTGGAATCTCAATCTTAAAATCAACAACTGTCTTGTTTAGTCCTGTCTGAGCAGTCTCACCGGGCCTATCAAACCTTCGGAAACAATCAGACGTTTGACGCCTTTATCGGTAGTCCAGCGGAGTGCGACCGGATTATCCCATACCCTGAAGAAATTGGATAATGTCGTTATGATTGAGATTTCGAGATTGTTTTTACCTCTTTTCAGTACGCCGCGGGCATCGTATGTATAATCGCCGTTCCATGTATGACCCAGTGTTTTGCCGTTAAGTTTTACTTCTGAAATGCCATACGTTATTCCGAGCGATAAAAATGTACGTTTCAAATCCGGTGCTTCGAACTGCGTTTGATAAATTGCCGTTCCGCTGAATTTGGACAGCTCAGGGTCATCCTTGAAATCTATGAGGGTCGTAAGTTCCCGCCGAATAGTGCATCCGCTAACGTGTTTGAGTGTTAAATTCCACGGCGTATCTATCTGGTAAAAATCGTCTGCATGAACAACAGGAGTCCGGACAGGTTTGCCGGTCAGGTCAGGCTCAAAAACCAGCAGCAGCGATTCTCTGGGCTTAAGCACGATATCAAGAGTGTTTGCATTTTTATTATACGGCATCACATAACGCTTGCCGGTCGCAGGGTCCCATCGCCATGCTGTCTTATTGGAGATATTGAAATTAGCTGTAAAATTCTTAGAGTTGTTTACGTCAAGGTTCGCAAAGAAGAAAATATCCTTATCCTCGAAACTCTGATGAATTTGATAAAGCAGCTTGTCAGGTTTCGATATCTGAACAACAGGTTTGATGCCGGTTTTGGCGAGATTGACTTGTACCCAATTTAACCATTCACTCGACTCGGCTCCCGGTATAACAAATATCCTGTCAGGAAACCGCTTCACAATTTCTGTGATAGTATCGTTGGTTTGTTTGCTCCTGCTGACAGCATCGGTAAGGCCCGGAGCGTAACCCGGTGCATGGTCAACGAAAATAATTTTTCCGCCGGCCTCGGCGAAGTCTTTGATGGCTTTTGCGGTTTGCGGCTCGATCGCATCGACCCTGTTCATAATGAGAATTTCGTATTCCTGAGGCCCATATATCAGTTTGCCTTTACTCATTTTTGCATTTTGAAGAATATCTTCATTTACATAATCGACACAGTAGCCGTTTTGATGCAAAGCCGGCCATAAAAAATTCTCCCATGTCATAACTGCAACCTGCGAGCGGGAAGTCGATTTCTGAAGTATCCATGATAGCCGGGCAGTATAAAGATTTATCTCATTAAAATACGGCCACCATAACGCCTTCTCATCAATATATGAACCGCAGTAGAACCATCCCGGAAAACCTGCCTCCGGCGGCGAAGAATTATATCCGTGGTAGAAAATATGATTTTGTCCGGAAACAAATGTAGTATCCAGTCCTGTTTTAATATCTTCAGGTCTGAGCCTGAACGCTGCCGAGCCGCTTGTCATAGTCTCGCAGGCAATCGTGTTTCGGCCGTTAAGGTGTGCGCCGGAAGCAGCATATTTATTACACCAGAGGTTCCATAGCCCGTAACTGCCCGGCGAACTGTCTTTATCCAAAGGGATTCTTATTTCGTCAGGAGGCAATTCGTTCAGGAGCCCAATCCATGTCTCGCCCATCGTAACGTCGGGCAGCAGGTTGGCACTAAGTTTCTCCGTTGAATAACAGCCGTAAGCCTCATTGCGGAAATCCGCACCTTGCTTATGGCACCAGTCTTTAAATGGCATCATAAATCGTTCGTAGAAAAGCTCTTTTTGCGTTTTCCATAAGTCATACTGAACACGATTTACAGTCTCATCGAAACTGCCGCCCAAATAAACAGGGGGCCATTCAATTACAAATGGCAGATACGGTTCGAGCGAATAACCGCGGCGTTTTTCAAACTCCTGTGCAAGGTCAGCAGTCCAGTTGGCGCCGGTAAATTCAAAACTGTCGCAATGCAGAGCGCGAACATTTTTGCCAATCTGCTGGCCCATATATGGCTTTAGGGCATTTTCAAAAGTTGCCAGATATTTGTCGAGAGCCGGTTTACTGAGGTGGTCAATCACCGGACCTTCGCCGCCGGGAGCGGCAATATTGACAATGATAAAACCTTCACGATACGTTCCGGTATAAAGTACATACTGGCCTGCGGGAATTTCAAATTGAATTGAGCCGTCGGCTTTTACCTTATCTTTCAGTTCAATGCCCGGCTCGAATTTTTCCAGCTTCTTTGGCACCAGCCGTAAAAACTGAAGTTTCGGCTCCAAACCGTGCGTGGTCTCGCCATACGCCCCGGGCGGCAGTACCATTAAATCTTTTATATTGCCCTGGAATGTACCCGGCCCGGTAAGCTCTTTTTTCGCAAGCTTTATTATTTTGATTCCATCGCCGTTTTCTACAGACGGTCCGCCAAATGGCCAGCCGGTGCCGACAAGCAAATCGACATACATATCACGCTCTTTAGCGGCATCAACAGTGAATTTGAGCATTTTCGCCCATTCAGGGCTGAGCCATTTGAGATATTTATCGTCAATCTTCGTGGCCCCAATCGGCTCCATCAGCGGAAATATCAACACTCCATGAATCCCCGCCCCTTTAAGAACGTCCAGTTCCCGGATTACTTCCGATTCGCTTAAGGCGCTGGCGTTCCACCACCAATACACATCCGGCCCGACTTCGGCAGGCGGGTTGATAAAACCCAGATACAATTCATTATTCGTTACCGCATTGCCGGTGCTGATTAGAAGTGTGAATAACAGGTACATGAAAAAGATTTGTTTGATGTTCATATAGCAGAATCCTTTCATTTGGTTTCTTATACAAAGAATCCGAAATGCCTGATAAGTAAAATTTTACTATTCCTGTCTAAGCAGTCGGACAGGCCCAACCATACCTTCAGATATCGGCTCTCTGTTTCGTGTCCACATCTGCGCGACAGGGTTATCCCAAACACTGAAAAAGTTAGAAAGTGTTGTCGTTACTTTTACTTCCAATACATTCGTACCGATTATCATCGCACTGGCGGCATCATAAGTATACTCGCCATACCATTTATGACCGAGATTTATGCCATTGAGTGTAACTTCCGCGATGCCATAGACGGTGCCAAGCGAAAGAAGCGTATGCTGCATATCGGTTACATTAAATTCCGTACGATATATCGCAGTGCCGCTGAACTGAGCGAGACAGGGGTCGTTTTTGAAATCAATGAGTATAGGAAGCGTTCGCTCGCTTGTGGTACCGGCAAACCACGAAATAGTAGGATTACGGCTGATGCCTGTGGAATTATTTGCCGGGGTCGGATTCCAGACATCTGCGCTGCGAATTGACGCGGTTATCTCAGTATATCCTGAGCCATTGACGACCGCTGAATATTCTGCCAGCGGATTGCCGCCAAAAAGAGTAACCTGACCTGCCTGAATGTAACCATTAAATTCATTGATAACACCAACCGAATCGGTATTAGTGATAATGAGTTTGCCATTGGTGATATTCATATGCGGATTGCCGCTGCTCATGAAAACTTTGAATGTGGTCAGTGTGCCGCCATCGAGATTAATTGTACCTGTTCCGCCGTTATAGCCCAGGTAAAGCCAGCCGCCATTTACTATAAATGAGCCGCCGGTAATATTGAGATTGCCTGTTCCGCTGCCGTCACCAATAGCCGGGTCGCCATTTATGGTTATTATGCCGCTGCTTAAATTTACGTTTCCCGGCCCGCCATCAACACCGACATGTAAAGCGTTAAGAGTCAGACTTCCACCTGCAACGTTGAGGTCAGCCTGTCCGCTGAAACCAACCCACATAGTATGGCCGACAGCATTTACTCCGCTGCCGATAACCGCATAATCGTCCGAACCATATCCCCGCATTATCGGGTACTGACCAGCAGCAGGAATTTGTGCCGGAGTCCAATTATTCGGTTGATTCCAGTTATGATTTGTTCCGGCGTATCTCCATTCGACCCAGGCAAAAGCGCCATTGGCGAATGCCAAAATCAAAAGGCAGGATAAAACGTATATAAATGTTTTCATTTTTCGCATTTTTAAATCTCTAATTTTTTACGGTTCTGTAGCAAAATTCCAGACAGGTCCTTTAAACGTAGCAGAATCGGTTACTTCATCGACTCGCCAGTAATATGTCGTATTGGGATTTAACCCCGTTGGGTTAAAAGTCGGCTCGGCCTGATTGCAGTAAAACTCAGGAACAGCTTCGGTATTGAACTGCCCGGCAAATTCCGCGAAATCCGCGAAATCAACGCTGCCGTCTCCGTTCAAATCGAAAACTGTATTTGATTTGAGCCATTGCCCGGCAAGTTCAGCCAAATCGGACCACTGTACGATGCCGTCACCATCGAAATCAAAAGGAAGCCGCGAGGCAGTATCAACGGCATTGTAATTTGTTCCGAAATAAATATTATAACTGACAGAACTGAGAGGTCCATATTCACTGACACGATTCAGCGTCAAATCCCATTGCGAATTAATCTCTAAATAATCATCATAATGAACAACAGGCTCAGTTTCAGGCACGCCGCCCAGTTCCGGTTCAAATACAATCAGCAAAGATTCGGTCGGCTGAAGCGTGATATTAAGCGTTGAACCATTATGAGGCATTACAGAACGGCTGCCGGTCATAGCGTCCCACTTCCATGGTGTTTTACCGGCGATATTGAAATTAGCTGTAAAAGTTTTCGCGTTGTTTACATCAAGGTTCGCGAAGAAAAAGATATCTTTGCCGTCGACGCTTTGATGTATCTGGTAGAAAAGCCTGTCAGGCGGCGAAATTTGCACCATCGGGCTAATACCAGTTTGAGCAAGCGTAGCTGGAACCCAGTTGAACCATCCATCGGAATCGGTACCGGCAACTACAATTATTCTGTCAGGATACTGCTGTCTCATTGCAGCGATGGTGCTCGTAACAAAATTACTCCTGTTGACAGCATCGGCCAGACCCGGAGCAGTGACCGGCGGATAATCCACGAAAATAATTTTCCCGCCTGCCGCAACGAAATTCTGAAGAGCCGTAGCTGTTTCAGGTTCGATGGCATCGATTCGATTTAAAATTATAATATCATACGATTGAGAACCATAGTTAAGTTTGCCGCCGGTGTAATCTGCGTCCCGGATAATCTTTTCATTGACGTAATCGACACAGTAGCCGTTTTGAGCAAGTGCTTCCCACAGGAAACTTTCCCACGACATCAATGCGACCTGCGATTGAGAAACAGAATTTTGCAGCACCCACGACAGCCGCGAATTGTATTTATTGATTTCATTAAAATACGGCCACCAGAGTTCCTTATCGTCTATGTATGAACCGCAGTAGAACCAGCCCGGAAAGCCTGCTTTGGGCGGAGACCAGTTAAACCCGTGAAAATAAGTATGATTGATGCCTGAAACAAAATCTATATCGAGGCCGATTTTAATATCCTGAAGCCTAAGACGAAATGCCGAAGAGCCGCTGGTCATAGTCTCGCAGCTTACCTGCCGTCTGCCTGTCAAATGAGCCGCGGAAGATTCATACTTGTTTGCCTTGCAGCTCCAGATACCGACGTCGGTAGGCGATGCCTGTTTATCCACAGGTATAAGCAATTCTGATGTCGGAATATCACGATTCAACGCTATCCATGTCTCGCCCATAGGCTGGTCGGCGATGAGCTTGTTCTGCAGCTGGTCTATCTCGTAGCATCCGTAACCTTCGGTGCGGCATTGGGTTCCCTGATTGTGGGTCCACTGATAGAACGGAACAAGGAATCGCTCGTTGAAGAGTTCCTGTTGTGTTTTCCAGAAATCGTATTGAACACGGTTGACAGTATCGTTAAATCCATAGCCGCCGGAAGCCGGAGGCCATTCGATAATGAAAGGCAGATATGGCTCGATTGAATAACCGCGGCGATTCTGAAACTCCTGGGCGAAATCGCTTGTCCAGTTTGCGTTGGTAACTTCGAAACTGTCGCAGTGCAAAGTTCGCATATTCAAACCAATCTGATTACCCATGATTGGTTTCAGCGCGTTTTCAAAATTCACCAGATAATTTTCAAGAGCAGTCCTGCTTAAATGGTCAATAACAGTACCTTCACCGCCGGGTGCGGCGATATTGACAATGATAAAGCCTTCACGATAAGTGCCGGTATAAAGAACGTATTGACCTGATGGAATCGTAAATGTAATCGAACCATCCGGCTGAACTAAATTTTTTAATTCCGTTCCGGCATCGAAATTTTGCGGATTTTTCGGTACAAGGCGTAAAAATTTCAGTTCAGGAGTCAAACCATGTGTTGTTTCGCCATAAGCTCCGGGCGGAAGCACCATAAGGTCGTGAATATTTCCATTAAAAGTTCCGGGGCCTGTAAGTTCAGTTGTGCCAAGTTTTATAATCTTTATTCCATCTCCCGGCTGAACTGACGGCCCGCCAAAAGGCCAGCCTGTACCAACCAGAACATCTACATACATTCCGCGCTGTTGAGCAGCTTCTGTGGTAAACTTGAGCATCGAAACCCATTCGGGACTTAGCCACTGCAGCGGCTGTTCATCGATTTTCGCTGCGCCCATCGGCTCCATCAGCGGGAATATCAGAACACCTTGTATGCCGGCGTCTTTCAGCACATCAAGCTCACGACTGATTTCAGTTTCGCTCAATGCATTGGCATTCCAGAACCAATAAACATCGGGGCCGACTTCAGAAGGAGGATTTACAAATCCCTGATACAATGCTTCGCCAGAAATCGGAGGGCCGAGTGATACTACAAGATCAACAGCCGAGTCTAAAGAGACGCCCGTTCCCGCGGCCGGGTTTTGACTGATGACAACTCCGGCAGCAATTGTATCACTGTAAAGTTGAGTCACAACGCCGATAGTTAATCCGGCATTTGAAATTGCTGTTTGTGCCTCGGCCTGGGTCATTCCCGCAACCGTCGGCACAGTGACCGATGTAAGTTCTGTTCCGGTAATCTGGACGTTGTCGATATATGCGTAGTTTGTTGAACCTGCGGTGGTGCGAAATCTGATGCAAAGATTAGGATTGTTATCGGCAGTCACGCCCAGATTCCAGTTTTTGTTTGCCCATACAGTGCCGGCTGAACCGCTCACCGTTTCAAGAGTAGTCCAGTTCGCCCCGCCGTCAGCAGAGAAGTCAACGGTCAATGTCACGCTGATACTGCTGCTGACCCGTCGGTCATATTGTATAGTGATGGCATTATAACCTTCAGTGCTTTTATTTTTCCGTATGTAGTTTGTGCCGCTGCTGCCTTTTAGTCTTGCCCCGTAACCGCTCGGATATCCTGCGTTGCTCGAAAGAGTCACGCCGGAACCTGCAACTATCCAGCCGCCTGCGGTAAAGCTGATACTATTGAAATTGTCAGACCACGGCAGCGAAACCGTTGTGAATTGCCAGACATTGCCAGTTGTAGTTATCCCTGCGCCGGATTTCTCATTGATACGCCAGTAATATGTCCTGTTCGGCAGAAGCTCGCCCGGATTATATGTTACAGCAGTCTGATTACCTCTGAACGAACCGGGACTATAGTTTCCAAAATAGACATCGTGACTTACAGCGCCTGCGCCGCCAGACCACGATAGATTCGAGTTAAGCGCGACTTCTGTTGTCAGGTTTGCCGGAGCAGGGTCAAATGCGTATATACCGCTCGGCGGTGAAGCTGTAACTTCGGTAAAACCTGAACCGTTTATCGTCAATGTGTGAGTGGCAAGCGGGTCGCCGTTGTAAAAGGCAAGCTGTCCTGCCAGAATATAACTGTTAATTTCGTTGGCGACACCTGCCGCATCTGTATTGGCAATCACAAGTTTGCCGCCCGTAATATTCAAGTGAGGATTGCCGCTGCCCATTACGACTCTATAAGTCGTAAGTGTTCCGCCATCGAGATTAACTGTACCGGTGGCACCATTATATCCGATGTAAAGCCAGGAGGGATTGCTCACGGTAAAAGTGCCGCCGCTCATAGTCAGCGTACCGACACCGCTGCCGCTGTCCCCGACAACCGTATCCCCATTTATCGTTACGGCCCCGCTGCTCAAATTCACATTACCGGGTCCGTTATCAACGCCTACGCGAAACGCATTAAGTGTCAGGCTTCCGCCGGCGATATCAAGGTCAGCCTGTCCGCTGAACCCCACCCACATCAGGTTGCCGACAGCCGCAACGCCCGAATCAATCAGGGCTTCATTTCCAGCACCCTGGCCGCGTATTATAGGGTCGCCTGAAGCGATTGGAACCGCCCCGCCCCAGTTAGCCACGTTATTCCAGCTATGACTGCCGCCTGTGTAATTCCATTCAACCCATGCGAACAAAGTATTGGCGCACGATATGGCCAAAAGGCAGGATAACCAGTATATGAGCCTTTTCATTTTCTGCTTTCTAAAAGGGACGATAATACCTCCCATTTCTTGCTTTATATATAGTACGAAACAATACCAGACTAAACAATGGACAGGATTGCTTTTTGATGGACAAAATCGTCAATTTAAGATTTCTGTTTGGCGCCGCTGTAATTCAGGATAATATGGAGAGAAACAAATTTGGAGGTAAAAATGAAAAATATAGTGCCAAAACTTAGCATCATCCTGGCTATGGTGTCGGGAATTATTCTTACAAGTTCTTTCACTTTTGCAGTATCGGAAAATAGCAGTAAAGACTTTCCGTTCCGTGATACATCTCTGCCGATTGAAAAACGTATCGATGATTTGATTTCGCGAATGACTATCGAAGAAAAAATTACCCAGTTATGCAACGACTCGCCCGCAATTGACCGTCTCGGTATCCCACCCTATTTCTGGTGGAACGAATGCGTACATGGCGTTATGGGCCGTGATGTAACAGTATTTCCGCACGCTATAGCTCTTGCGGCGATGTGGAATCCCGACTTGCTGAATAAAATCGCTGTGGTAATTTCTGACGAAGCACGCGCAATCTACAGACCAGACGGCAGTAACGGCGGCATAGCCAGCGGCGGCCTGACATACTGGAGCCCGATGATAAATATGGCACGTGACCCGCGATGGGGCAGAACGCAGGAAAGTTACGGAGAAGACCCATATCTTGCTTCGCGTCTGGGTGTAGCTTTCGTAAAAGGTTTGCAGGGCGATGACCCCAAATATCTCAAGCTCGTTGCGACACCAAAACATTTTGCCGCCAACAACGAAGAGTATCGCCGGCATAGCGGTTCATCCGAAGTACCGGAAGAAGTTTTGCGTGAATATTATCTGCCCCACTTCAAAGCCTGCATAATGGAAGGCAAAGCTCAATCAATAATGGGCGCTTATAACGCCGTTAACGGCATTCCCTGCTGCGCAAACACAAAATTACTGATAGACATACTTCGGGGCGAATGGGGTTTCAATGGATGCGTGGTTTCAGACTGCGGAGCTATTTCCGATATTCATCTAAATCATCATTATACAGCCACATCGGAACAGGCCGCTGCCGTTGCGTTAAGAGCCGGCTGCGACCTTAACTGCGGAATTCCCCCGAAACAATATGTCGATGATTATCTGCTCAAGGCACTGAATAAGGGACTCGTTACACAGGACGAGATCGACCTTGCACTTAGCCGGGTATTGAGAGCAAGATTTATGCTCGGTATGTTCGACCCGTTCGAATCGGTGCCGTACAATCGCATTCCAAAAAGCGTTGTCGATTCGCCGAAGCACAGGAAGCTCGCACGGCAGGCAAGCTGCGAATCGATAGTACTTCTGAAAAATGACAAGAGCTTTTTACCGCTTGATAAAAATAAATTGAAAAGCTTAGTCGTAATCGGCCCTTACGCGGACATACTGTGCCTTGGCAACTATTCAGGCAAGCCGACAAAAGGTGTTACTATGCTTGAGGGAATCAAAAACAAAATTGGTTCTAAAGTTCAGGTCAGGTATGCCCCCGGCTGCGCCAGAACCGGAAGTCTTGAGCCGATTGAATCAATCTATCTGCGGCCCGAAGGCGGCGATTCAAACAAACACGGCCTAAAGGCAGAATACTTTGACAATAAAAATCTGGAAGGAACGCCAAAACTTGTTCGTGTCGATGAGAAAGTACAGTTTGATTGGGCAGATACTTCTCCTGTGCCGCAGATGCCGAAAGATTATTTTTCTGTCCGCTGGACAGGCAAAATCATTTCTCCGACAACAGGCACATTTACAATAAGTGCCGGCAGCGATGACGGTATTCGGCTGTTTATAAACGACCAAAAAATTATTGACAGCTGGCTCGTAAGAGGTTTCACGACTGACAGGGCTGAAATAAAGCTGAACAAAGGTCAGGAATATTCCATAAGACTCGAATATTTTGAAAATGAAAAAGATGCAGGAGTTTCGCTTGGATGGAGTGCCGGTATTGACAAGGACCAGGCAATCGCCGAAGCTGCGCGGACGGCGGCCTCCTCTGATATCGCCGTTGTCGTACTTGGCTTTGATGATACTTTGGAAGGTGAAGAGCACGACCGGGCAGACCTTGATTTGCCGCAGGCTCAAAACGAACTTATCCAGGCTGTCTATAAAGCCAATCCTCGTACCGCAGTAGTTCTCATCAACGGCAGTGCCGTAACGATTAACTGGATAAAAGACAATATACCTGCTATTCTTGATGCATGGTATTGCGGCGAGGAAGGCGGCAACGCCGTTGCCGACGTTCTATTTGGCGATTATAACCCAAGCGCTCGATTACCTCTGACCTTTTACGCCTCGATGTCACAACTGCTGCCATTCGACGATTACGACATCAGGAAAGGCCGTACTTATATGTACCTTAAAGACGAACCGCTGTATGCATTCGGCTATGGTCTTAGTTATACGACTTTTTCGTACAGTAATTTAAAAATTGGCCAGGAAAAAATAGAGCCCGCAGATTCTGCTAAAATTTATGTAGATATAAAAAACACCGGTAAACGCTTCGGGCAGGAAGTCGTTCAGCTTTACATCCATAACGTCGAAGCAAGTGTGCCTCGTCCGCTGAAACAGTTATGCGGATTCAGGAAAATCGCTTTGAAGCCGGGCGAAAGAAAAACCTTAGAATTTCAATTGCCATGGGACAGCCTTGCGTTTTATGATGTAAAAAATAAAAAATTCACCGTCGAGCCGGGCAGATTCGATATTATGATTGGAAGTTCCTCTGATAATATAAAACTTAAAGGTTCACTCGAAGCGGTTTATTGATTCAGAACAAACAAACAGGATAAGTAAATATGACTAAATATTTTTCACTCGCATCGCTGGACTGGAAACTGGCGGGTTTTAATCCGTTCGAATGGAATCTTGATGAATATATTAATATAAGCACTCATTCAAGAGCTGAAATTCCAGCCATCCCGATACAGGTGCCCGGTTCGGTACAAACTGCACTGCTTAATGCGGGACTGATTGAAGACTGGACTAAAGGTCTCAACGGCAGACTATGCGAATGGGTGGAAAACAGGCATTGGATATTCCAAACTGTTATGCCGGATGAATGGTTTAAAAATAATAAAAATTTCAGCATTACTTTTCTCGGACTGGACTATTGCGGCAAAATACGAGTCAACAGCAAAACGGTTTACACCTTTGAAAATTCTCATATCGCCCACAATGTCAATATAACGGAGTATTTGAAAGAAAAGCAGAATCTTCTCGAAATCATCTTCGAATGTCCGCCGCGGTGGCTCGGACAATTCGGCTATACTTCCAAAATGACAGAATGGAAAGTACGGTTCAACTATTTCTGGGACTGGGTCAGCAGGCTTGTTCAAATCGGGATATGGGATGATATCCTGCTTAAAGCAACTGATGGTATGGAAATCAGGGAAACAAAAATCACCACTGATTTCGATATAAATAAAAAGACCGGAATACTGAATCTTGAAACAGAAATTCAGGCTGCCCCAGACTCGCATCTAAGAATATGCCTGAAAAAAGGCAAAGAAATCATAAAAACCGAAGAACACCCTGTGCAAAATCAATCATTTTTATGGAACGGGCTTAATATCGAATGCTGGCAGCCGAATGGCAAAGGCAAACAGCAATTATATACCCTGACTGTTGAATTGCTGGATTCAAATAAAACGACTATCGACCAGATTGAAAAACAAATAGGTTTTAAAAATATCAAATGGGAAAAATGCCTGAACGCCCCACCGCAAGCAGACCCGTGGCTTTGTGTGGTAAACGGACAAAAGGTTTTCATTCAGGGATTAAACTGGACGCCGATTCGGCCCAACTTTGCCGATGTGAAAATTGAAGATTATACAAGATTACTTAAACTCTATAAAAAACTCGGTTTCAATATGATGAGAGTATGGGGAGGAGCGTTTCTCGAAAAAGAATGTTTTTATAATCTCTGCGATGAACTCGGTATTATGGTTTGGCAGGAATTTCCATTATCCGCGTCCGGCGGCGACCGTTACGCACCCGATGACAAAGACAGCATAAAGCAAATGACCGGCATCGCAAAAGATTTTATTAAAAGACGGCAGCATCACGTCTCTCTGGCAGTATGGTGCGGCGGAAATGAATTACTATCCGCTAAAACTGAAGACTCCCCTACAGCAAATCTTAAACATCCAATGTTAAAAGCTATTAATAAAATGGTAAAAACTCTCGACCCTGGGAGAAGATTTGTCGTTACCATGCCGACGGGACCAAAATTCAGCGCCGACAGCAAAGACTTCGGCAAAGGCGTCCATTGGGCCGTAAACGGCCCCTGGAAAGCGGTTGGAAAAATCAGTAAAGATTGGACCGAATACTGGAACGGCGACGATTCCCTGCTGCGGTCCGAAGTCGGTTCGCCGGGGCCCTGTTCAGCGGAAATGATACGAAAATATAAAGGCACCTGCAGTGAAATGCCCGCCACGATTGAAAATCCTCTCTGGCGGAGAGCGCCGTGGTGGATTGACTGGCATGAGTTCATAAATGAGAACGGCAAAGAACCGCAAAACCTTGAAGAATACGTCAAGTGGGGTCAGAAACGACAAGCCGAAGCATTAAAAATAGCCGTCAGCGCCTGCAAAAAAAGATTTCCTGCCTGCGGCGGAATCTTTATATGGATGGGACACGATTGTTTTCCGTGCCCTTCAAATACTTCCATCATTGACTTTGAAGGAAATCCTAAACCTGCGGCTTTCGCTATCGGTGAAATATTCACAAAAGATTAATCAGCGATTATTTACGGCAGCTAATATCATAGCGAAATAATTTTCATCGGGAACATATTCCGGCACGGAATTTCCTGTGCCAAGGGCATAGCCGCCTCTGTCCCTTGTACGCTCGAGCATTTTTGCAGACCTTGTATATACTTGCTGGGGCGTTGAACGAACGATGAAATCCAAATCTATTCCGCCCACAATCGCTATTCGAGGATTATATTTTTCGTAAGCATCTTCTACAGGCAAAATAGTATCCTCATATGAATGTTTGCCGTCAAAGCCGATATCATCGATAATAACATCCATAACATCCTTAAGGTTGCCGCAGGAATGCATTACCGCGTATCTGCCCGCATGGTGAGCGCAGGCGACAAATTTTTTGTGCCAGGGAGTGATGTATTTCTTCATATCATCCGGCGACATCATCGTTTGGGTTTTGAAGCCCCAATCGTCATTTACGAAAATAGCGCCGACACTTTCATATTTCAGGCAGATTTGATAATGCTTTAAAAGCCGCTGGCCAATGGCATCACAAACGGCTTTCACTAAATCGGGTTTATCTACGAGTGAATAACAAAGATTATTATATCCCATCAGTTGAATCGTAGTTTCGAGAACGCCATAAGGGCCGGGAATGATAAGTTTCATATTGCCGTCAATCGGCGAAAGAATATTTTCAAGACAGTCATAAGAAAAATTATCAGGGTCAGGCCATTTGTACGTTTCAAAACTTTTCCAGTCGCTTATCATACAGGAACGGTTCAACGAAATGGTTTGCTTTTCAGTATGCGCAAAATCAACCGGAAAATAAAAATCTGAGGCATTGATAACCGCGAAATCATATCCGGCATTTCGAAATGCCAATACCGAACGGAATCTTTCATGAAATTTTTTATCGAACGAATAGGAATTTATCTGCGAATCAGCCAGTATCGAGTATATCCGCGGATTCATATAAAATTCAAAAAGAGTGTCCCTGTTCGGCTTTTGTTTTTTCAGTACCTTAACAATATTTTCGAAATCGGGCGGGCTTTTTACAGGCCCTTTCCATTTATAATCAGAGGTTGGCATAAATTCCTTTCATTAATATTTGCCGTAACGCTCGGCAGCTTCTATCATAGCGAAAATATTTTCATCCGGCGTATCTCTGCCGCACTGGTCGCCGGTCGAAAGAATAAAACGACCACCTTCAGCGGCGTCTTCTATGGCTTTTCGGCTTGCTGCTATAACATCGTCTCTGCTTCCAAGCAGCATCGTATTTGTCGTATGCAGATTGCCTTTTAAAACTATTTTATCGCCGTAATTTTTTTTAAGCTCAGCAAGAATGCAGTCTCCCGCCGGCGGAATCTCCAATGGGTCGATAACTGTAAGAGAAGTCTGCTCGGCAAACAGCTTAACGAGTTCTTTTTCCGGGCCGCAGGAATGAACATGCGTTGGAATACCGGCCTGAGAGGCAAGCTCTATTACCCTTTTAACGGCAGGATAAGCGACTTTAAGAAACATATCCATAGTCTGATAAATAAGAGTACCTGAGCCGCCGACGCACAGGAAATCAGGCTTTACATCGAGAGACATAATTCTCTGGAATCTTTTTTCGGCTTGTTCCAGACGCTGCTGCGCCATCTTTTCCAAGTCGAATTGACCGTCATAATATTTGAAAATATCTTCCTGCGATGCAAACGCGATGGTATATGTAACAAACACGCCGACAAGTCCCTGCTGGCCCATCATCGTTTTTATTTTCCTGAGACCTTCAGTGCCGATATCAATTGGCTTAACGCCTGAAAGTTTTTCCCACTTTAATGGCTCAACCGGAAACCCGATTTTATCCGGAGAGACCTTAAAATTTGGAGGATTATCTTTCGGATAAATATTTATAAACGGTTCCCAAAAAATCTTATTGCCGGCCTGCTGATATCTTTGAGTTACTATTCTATCGTCATCTTTGTGCACTATCGCAGTGAGCCAGTCCTGCGGGTCTTTCTCTTCCGGAAAGTTAAGCGGGAAATACCCGTCCATAAGCGCATCAATTCCGAAATGCTTTGCGCAGTCGATATACGCTTCCCATATAGGCGGGTCGTTATAGAGATATAAATCCCAAAACGGCTTGCCGGTGCGTCTGGCAGGCATCATATTTGAAAAATCCGGAGATACGGGAACTCTGTCGGGTAATTGGCCCGAAAGAACTGTTTGTAAGCGTTGCCGAGGAGTCATTTTCATTTTCAATCAGACCGAAAAACTGTCCCATGTTTCGAAAACTGCTTCAACGTTGTCAGGATTGGCTTCAGCGCCGAATTCGCACTGTGCGATAACGGAGCCATTATCATAAAGGTAATCTTTGACCAGCTTGACGGCATTAACAACATCTTCACGGCTGCCGTAAGGTAATATTTGCTGGCGGTCAATCTCGCCCCAGAAAGTAATTTTGCCCCTGAACAGGCTGCCGAGTTTTTGAATATCCATACAGAAAATCTGGCTGTTTATCGCATCAAGACCAAGTTCTATCAAATCAGGAAGAATATCAATTATATAACCGTCAGAATGCATAAAAGCTTTTTTACCGCTGTTATGAGCAATGTCGATATACTCTTTATAAAGAGGCTTAAAATACGTTCGCCACGCTTGCGGCGATATTAGAAGCGACCTTTGGCTTCCCCAGTCGTCCATAAACCACAAAGCATCGACATCCGTTTTTGCCCATGCCTGCAATTCCCTGACATTGAATTGATGTACTATTTTAAACAATTCGAATAAACCGTCCGGCAGTAATGCCATATCCATAAGGAAATTTTCACTGCCTCTTAAAAACTGCATTCTCTCAAAAGGACGCGGGCAGGCTCCGCCAAGAACAAATTTATCGCTTTTGCGACAAAAAGCGTTAACAGCTTCGACATCAACGCCGAGAAGTTCCTGCGGAGGTTTGATATTTTTCAAGTCGTCCCAGCTTTTAATAATCGGATTTTTTATCTGGCCGACTATTCCCGACTGTTCATTTTCCCAGACACAGCCCCATTCATCGATGAACGTTCCCTTGAACATATCGCCTTTGACGACAGGCGGTTTAAAATAACAAACGTCAGGACCAACAATATCGTCCGGATACTTTTGTTTTATCTGTTCATATCTTTGCGCATAATGTTCTTTTGCCCAGGGCAGCGGCCATAACTGGCGGGGAATGCGTTTAGGGCATTGTTTGTTTAATGTTTGATAAACGAGTTCTCTTGAAGTCATAATTATATCCTAATAAAAATCAGCCTTTGATTCCGGTAGTAGCGATACCGGACATAATATATTTCTGCAGAAAAATAAATAATATTGCGACGGGCAGCATTGCCAATACGGCACCGGTCATAAGCAGGTGCCTGTTGTCGATATACGGAGAACGAAAATATTCAAGTCCCAGCGTAACAGTTCTGTAAGCAGGATTATCGAGATAAATCAGAGGCCCCAATACATCCTGCCATGTATAAACAAATGTAAATATCGCAACAACTATCAGTACAGGAATGCTGTTGGGGAGAATTATATAAAAATATCTTCTTATCGCGCCGCAGCCGTCTATTTCCGCTGATTCGTCAAGTTCCTTCGGCAAAGTCAGCATATACTGACGCATTAAAAACACATTGAACGCGCCGGCAGTAAAATGTGGAACTATCAGCGGAAGAAATGTATCTATCCAGCCCAAAGATTTATATATCGCAAAAAGCGGAATTAAAGTTACCTGCATTGGAATCATCATCGTCGCCAGTACTAATACGAAAAGGAATTCCCTGCCTTTGAACTCTATTCTCGAAAAACCATAAGCAACAAAACTGCTGGAAAAGATTTGACCGATTACCGCAAAAATGCTTATAAACAGACTGTTGCGCATAAATACCGCAAAGCCGGTTGATTTCTCACCAAAAGTCGCTTCAGGCCCCTTCATCGTCTCCTTGTAATTGGCCCAGCGTGGACTGAAATCTCTTATCGGCTTATGCTTTACATTCAAAAGAGGTTTAAGATATTCTGTTAATGTCGAAACTCCTAACGGTGCTGTGAAAATAATCTCATCAAAGCCATTGCTGCCGGTCCTGACAAGTCTGGCCAGTACCGCTACAGGCTGTTTTATTCCTTTAACTCGATGAGAAGCCGTCTTGGAAAAATCAACCGTGTCCTGCGGTACAATTTCACTCTTTACCTGGTCGTCAGAAAGCCACTCAACAAGCGAGGTCGGCTGATTCTGATTAAGTTTCAGATAATATCCGCCGCTGCCGGCAGATTTGGAAACCAAATCCGGCGATTCGCATAATTTAAGCCATAACGAACCGGTCGCGGAAAAAATCCTGCCCTTTGCCGGTACTTTTATATCGACAGTGCTGTCTTCACAGGGATAATACGCCGGCGGAACCATAGACATACACTCGCGTGATTTCAATGATGACGACAAAACCCAGTAAAACGGAAATATAAAAAATATTCCCGTTAAAACAAGAGCAATGTAAACAAATATTTTTTTGGTCGGAAGAATCATATCAGTCCGTATGAACAAATTTTTTCGAAATTTTTAACTGAATCATTGTTATGGCAAATATTAAAATGAAAAGAATTATCGCATAAGTACAGGCATTGCCCATTCTCAGGCTATTGAACGCCTCGTTATAAATATTGACCGCGTAAAATCGCAATGAATCGCCCGGCTCGCCGATTCTCGAAGAATCCTGCGCGAAAAACAAAGCCGGCGTAAAAACCTGGAAAGCTCCTATCGTATTTATTATTACCGTAAACATTATTACCGGCGACAGTATCGGTATGGTTATATATATAAATTTCCTTACAGGGCCGGCCCCATCGACATCCGCAGCTTCATAATACGAACGGGGTATCTGCTTCATACCGGCGTAGTAAATTATCATCGCGCTGCCTATCCAGAAAAAATTCATCAAAACCACCGCATAAAAAGCATGAGTTGCGTCTATCCAGTTTACAGCCTCTATGCCCAAATATGAAAGAATATGATTTATTATGCCGTAATCCTTATTAAACATATTGAACCATAGAACCGCCGCTGCCGCCCCGGTAAACAAAGATGGAAAATAAAAAATCGCCTTGAAAGTACCGGAGAATTTAATATTGCAGGTTAAAAGTCCTGCCGTAAACAATCCGCCGATAAGTGATATCGGAATTACAAGCAGTGCATATTTGAATGTTTTGGAAAGACCGAGGATAAAATATTCATCACCGATAAGATGTATGTAGTTCCTCATGCCTACCCACTTCGGAGGCATAATCATATTCCACTGGGTAAACGAAATAACTATCGAGGCCAGTATCGGCAGCATCGACAGGCAAATAAAACCAATCAGCCATGGCGATATAAAGAAATACCCGGCTTTATTATTGCGTCTGAATCCCCCGCCGGCGTTTCCTGCGGAACTCTTTCCGATGTTTCTGAAATACAGCAAAACAAAAAATACAAAGGCGCAAAATAAAATCGCGGGATAAACATACTTAACACCAATCCCGCCGGCAGGCATATTTGCCCTGGCAAAGGCTTTTTTGGCATTTTCATCGAACTTCTGCAGCCTGACCGGAACCATGGCGTCTATATATTTCCCCATACCCGCGACAAAATCAGCATAATCCTGTTCGGATATTTTCCCATTATTTCTGGGTAATTGACTCATTCTCTTTTCGTATTCTTCCGACATATCCTGTTCGAGTCTTTGGCCGAATTTTGTTATTTCCGTTCTCAAAAATGCGTTGGATGTTGTTTCGGACGGATGGGATATAGGCATATCATACAAAAATGCCTCGCAGCCCTTAATACCAAGATCGTTATTTACAAAGGCGTCCTGCGATGCAATCAGTGCTGGAAGGTTTTTCAATTTTCGTCCTATTATATCCTGTGCTGGTTTTGAAGTGGCAAACTTTATAAATCTCCACGCTGCATCTGGATTTTTGCTGAAACGATAAATGCCGAGGGAATTTACATGTATCAATTGCGCAGGACTTGTCCCCCTTGGCATCGGTGTCAATCCGAAATTAACGCCTGCCTCTTTCATACTCGCAAGTGCCCATGGCCCTGTCGTGCACATCCCGAATTTCGGACTTATCAAAAGAGTTTCAAGATTGTCAAAAGCCCCGGACGCAAGACCTATAAATCCCAGTGCGGTGCGGTCGGCGTATTGCATCTTAAATACCTCGCAAACGGCACTGGAAAGGTCGTCGTTGACGATAGCCGTGGAAGACTGCGGATTGACCTGCCTGTCAAAAATACTGCCGCCGTACATCCGGTACATCGTCTGGTTCCACATTTGACCTATACCGAATCCGTATTGAGCAAATGTCCCATCGGCATTACGCAGAGTCAGCGATTTGCTGAGGTCTTTAAATTCCTGCCAGGTAAGGGGCTTGTCAGCCCTGGGCCACTTTTCACGGGGTATTCCCCTTTCCTGCAGCCGGTCGACCGAATAAGCAACCGTGCGGGCGGATATATCTATCGGCATTGTATAATAAATATTTTTCCAGCGGCAAACTTCCAATGCCGCCGAATAGTAGTCGGAGAAATTCACCTCGGAACTTTGTATATATTTGTCAATCTCAAGAAGCGCACCCTGCTCTATCCAAACGCCCATGTTCTCGGAATAAAGGGTTATAACGTCAGGAGCCAAACCGGAAGCGGCCTGAACCTGAAGCTTTGTCCAATACTGGGCCCAGGGATAAACATTGATTTCAAGACAAACATCGGGATTTTCAGCTATAAAAAGCCCGGCTATCTGACCGGCTATCTGCTGTTCTCCGGCTCCTCCGAAAAGCGCATATCTTACCTTTGTTTTTTGCCCTTTATAAGAAGTGTCCTCAAAAACATCGGCTTTCGAAATTGTTGAGGGTAAAAGTGCAAAAAACGAAATACAAAAAATCAGCGTTTTTCTTATAGCTCTATGACTCATTATTTCGCGAAACAATATAAAACTCTATTTTAAATGATTGGAGGATTATAACAATATAGAATATTGCGAATTCAATGTAGATTATTGCACTTAAAAAGGCCGGACGCGAATCAATTATTTCTTAAAATCACGCTGAAATACCTTCGGACTTACGCCGACAACTTTTTTGAACTGGCGGGAGAAATAGTAAGGGTCTTCAAAACCGAGTTCAGTTGCCACCTCGTAAACACATTTCATTTTCTGCATCAGAAGATTTTTGGCCTTTTCCATCCTCTGTCCAAGGGCGTACTGCAGCGGAGATGTGCCTACGGCCTTTGTAAAAACATGCCCCAAATGATACCTCGAAACATAACACACATCGGCCAATTCTCCCAGGGATATACTTCTATTGAGATTCTGATTAATATAATCCTGAGATTTTTTCACTATGGCCGCATCGCGTTCGGAAACATTCGTATCGTCAGCAACGGCATAGTCTTTCCAAAGCCTTTGTTTGACAATCCATATCATCTGCAAAATCATAGCTTCCACTATTTCCTCGCAATAGTGTTCCTGTTCCTGTACTTCCTCAAAAATTCTTTTGAACAGAGGGATAAGTTTACGGCCGAAACCCTTTATGATTTGTTTTTCAGGAACAAAAGGCGGAGGAGCAAAATAAACATGTTTATTTTTGGCTTCTATAAGGTCAAAAGAAATAGTATAGAAATCCAGCGGTAATTCAATGCTTTCCTCGCAATGGTACTGGCCGGGCTGAACAAAATAAAATTCGCCGGCAGATATAATAAATTCCTTTTCATCGATCCAGCAGCGAACCTTGCCTCGGTTAATCACTATCCATTCATGATTCAAATGCTGATGTTTCTTCCACCGCCAGGGTCTTTTTGTATTAACCCGCGAGACGGAGTCGAATCGAGGCAGAGTATAGATACGCAAATATTTACCTATGTAGTCGTACGCAATGGTATCGACTTCATTCATATCCAAATTCTGGATATAGATTGGTTCTTTATTCTGCACAAAACCCCAATAATATCAGACTGTATAAATTATATAACAGGTACATCATAAAATCAATCCATTGTATTGCAAAAAAACCGCCCGCTCCGGCCGGTTCATAAATAGGCGACACAAAAACGCTACAAATTTTACGGAAGTCTGAAAAATATATTAGGCATTTTAAAAAAGCGTCCCGATGCTTTTTGCTACCGGGACGCTTAAAATAACTAATTCTAACTGGATACTATTTCTTGCGACGAATCAGCAAGGAACTGCCAATGGCTAAAAGAGCCAAAGTAGCTGGTTCTGGAATTGTCACAGTTGTGAACCCATTTTCATCCACTGCAAAAAAGAGTTTACCAACCGCGCTCTCGCCGTTTGCTGTCAGCCAGCCATTACCGGCATACCAATTCATCTGATAAGCTATATCTTCCGGTCTGGCATCTTTGATTTCAATTGCACCAGTGCCGCTGATGTCAACACTATCAGTCGCACCATTGTCCATTGACAGGGAAATGACGCTCAGAAGTCCGCCATCGCCAACTTCGATACTGCCTGTGCCGCCAAAGCCGACATACATCCAACCTGCTGTCTGATTTACTGTACCGCCGTTAATAATCATATCGACATTACCACTTTCGCCAATGGTTGTGTCGCCGTTTAGCGTTAAAGTGGAACCGCTTTCTACCGTAATAGCACCGGTCCATCCACGAATACAGGGAACGCTCATTGCTGCACCATTACTCAGCGCGATATTGCCCGAACCGCCCATGCCGAGAAACATCCATCCACCAGTTTGATTTACTGATGAGCCGCTGCCGCTGACAGTCAGAGTACCGTTGCCGCCCTGACCAACTGTAGAATCGCTGCCGAGAGTAACTGTGCCGCCATCGCTGACGTTTACAGTTTTTTCGCCGGCATCAACACCAATACGCAACTGGCCTAATGCCAGGCTGCCGCCATTGACGTTAAGAGTTGCTACTCCGCCGCCATACATCCACATCATGTTGCCTACCGCGTTTACGCCCGAACCAACTTCGGCATATCCGGCAGTACCGGCATCTCGCATAATGGGGTCATCTGAAGCTGTCGGAACTGCTCCGCCCCAGTTTGCCGCGGTGTTCCAACTGTGATCTCCGCCGGCATAATTCCATTCGGCCCAACCGAATGAATTAGCGGCTGCAGCCAGTAAAATAACTGCTACCAAAAGTGTTTTCTTCATAACTTCTTCCTCCCGAAAAAAAATGTTACAATCTTTAAAACCAATTTATTGCTGGTTTTTTACGATTAAAACAAGCTACTTCTTCTTTGCCTATATTACTAAATTTCAGGGGTTTAACGCAATGGATAAGATTGCCTTTTTACTGCACAAAATTGCCATTACGCTTTTATTCATAAAATCCGTATTTATAAGCACTATCGAAAAGAGCAATGATATTATCGGCCGGTACGCCTGCCTGGATATTATGGACGTTATTAAAGACATAACCGCCCTCTTTTTTGAAGCTATTCATGTTCAATCTGACATTTTCTTCGACCTCTTCGGGACTTGCAAAAGGCAGTATATGCTGAGAATCGCAGCCGCCGCCCCAGAAGACAATTTTTGAGCCAAATTTGGATTTCAGGACATCAGGGTCCATCCGTTCAGCACTTATCTGAACAGGATTTAAAATGTCAACTCCGTTGTCAATCAGTTCCGGTATATATTCCATACAGGAGCCGCAGGTATGATACCAGATTTTTGCCTTAGTCCTGGATTTGATGAACTGAACAAGTTTTTTATGTCTTGGTTTTACAATTGATTTGTATAGTTCAGGCCTGAAAAGCGGACCGTTCTGACCGGCAAGGTCATCGCCGATCATTATAACATCAACCACATCGCCCACTTCCTTCAAAAACAATTCAAACCAGTCCATCCAGAATTTAAGCGTCTGGTCAATTAAAGCCTGGCAAAATTCAGGTTGCGTATGAAGGTCAATAAACCATTGCTCCAAGCCTCGAAGGTACCAGCAAATCTCATAAACTACGCCGGATATTCCGCTGACAACAGCGTAAGGCGTTTCCTTTTTAAGAGCTAAAGCTCTCTGTCTTAAACCATCGAATCGGCTGGGGTCATTACCTTTGGGAAAAGGATAATCCGCTATATCTTTAATCGAAGCATTTGCAAGAGGATGAAAACTAATATCCATATAGTTAGGCGCATCTTCGGGCATCGACCAAACCACACCAAATTCATCTTTCAGGTCGTACCATGTTTTGCCGTCTCGTTCATTTTTGACTATGCCGCCCTTCCAGCTTGCCGGAGCCCCTGCTGAAACATAACGAAAATCCACGTGAAAACACTGAAGAACAGCTTCGCAGGGCCGAGCCAACTGCTGAACCGCATCCATTATTTCAATGTTATCCTTTATGCCAAGTTTTTTAATAAGCCCTTCATACGCTACTTTATGTATTCCGGTCTGATTGCCGCCGAGGTCGATAGGTACACGGTCTGGTATTTCATGATTGAGCGCTTTGAGAACGCGCTGCCTTGAAGTCATTGTTTCTTTCATTATTTTACCCTTCATATTCTCTTAAACTTTATTTGCCAATCGCAGCGAGGTAATTACCGGCACCTACAATTATTGTTGACATAAACACAATAAAGATGCCCAGGATTATTATCTTCAATGTCCGCCGGCTGCAGCCTTTCCATTCCCTGAAATGCAAACCCCAGATATTACTGAATACAATTATGAATGCCATATGAATGGTCCAGCTTGAGAAGTCGTATTTTCCCATTTTGGTGGTGCCCATTCCATAGAACATAAACTGCAGATACCATGTAATACCTGCCAAAGCAGAGAAAATATAATTGCTGAGCAATGGGCTTTTCTTATTGAGATAATCACAGCCGGTCTTGTTTTTAATGTTCAAAAAGGCACACCATATAAAATTCGTCGTAAAGCCGCCGGCAAGAATTACAATCAGCACCGCACTGTTTTGAAACAGCGGCGGTACATTTTTTTCAACAGCCAATGCCGCGATTGGCTTACCGGCTGCGAATCCAAAAGCCATACAGGCGCTCATAATGCCTGCAAATACCGCGACAAGAATTCCTTTGCCGAGGCTGAATTCCTTAATCGACGCCTTTTGCTGCTCTACAGACAGTTCTTTTTCCTTCAGCAGCCCGGCCCATGCGCAAACCACTATCCCAAGCAGACAGACGGGCACTCCCGCAAGTGTTACAATTCCTGAAACACTGTGGAATAATTCTACAAATGTTCCATTATAAATCGGCGGCATAATCGTGCCGAATGTAGCGCAAAATCCGAGAGCTATCGCATATCCAAGAGACATTCCGAGATAACGCATCGAAAGGCCGAAAGTAAGGCCGCCGATGCCCCAAAGCAGGCCGAATAAATAACTCCAGATAACGCTTTGTTTGGGCGACTGCCTGAATAGTTCCATCAGTCCGGGAACTGTCAGAAAAGCCACGAGCCATGGAGCGATTATCCATGAAAAAAATCCTCCTACGAGCCAATAGCTTTCCCATGCCCATTGCCTGACCTTCTTGAATGGGATATAAAAACTACCTGCGGCAAAACCGCCAATCGCATGAAAAAATATACCTAAAGCAACCATAAACACTCCTTTGCAATGAATACAAAACAGGCCTGTACGCTTCTACTGTACAAGCCTGTTTTCATTTCAAAACATAATCGTTCTATTACTCAGGACAGCTTCCATCAGTCCTGTTACAGTCAAGCCATTCGCCTGCCATCACGGCAAAATCATCAAAATTAACTATACAGTCACCTGTCAGGTCAGCTATCGGAGCCGGCCAGCAAGCAGGCGGAACAGCGGTTACGATTGTTTCCGAATTTGGTCCAACCGCAACGTCAAGAGTACCGGCTCCATCATAGGATGTTATCCAATTACGCTCGGGTGCCGCATAAAAGCTTAAGACTTGATATCCAATATCAACTGGCCGCGGGTCTCTTATAATAAGTTGACCATCACCGGTAAGATTTACAACCTGTGAGCCGTCAGCATCCATTTGAAGATAAAATACACTTAAGGTACCGCCTGATATGTCTATCCTTCCTGTACCGCCGCCAAAACCAACATAAAGATAAGCAGTTCCGGTTACTGTAATATTTCCGTCAGCAATTTCGACATTGCCTACAGCATTGGCCCCTTGTCCTACGGACATATCGCCATTAACGGTAATTTCGCCGCCGCTCATTCTGAGGATACCTGTTCCATTATCAATGCCTATGCGGAATCCCTCGCCCGCATTTGTTGTGGTCAAGTGGCCTCCGGTCATATCCAGATAACATGGCCTTTGGCTAAAACCCATCCAAAGACTGCCAATACTTACATCAACAGTTGCGTCAACTGTACAATTTGGCTCAGAACCATCTATATCCGGCAGGTCAATCACTGCCAAATCTCCGGGATATGGCGGCTCGTAAGCATCCCAGTTGTCGCCCGTGTTCCAGTTAGGGTCTGCACCAAATCCCGTCCAATAAATATTCACCGCATAAGATTGAACTGTAATTGCTGCCAATAAAAACAATGAGAATAAAAATGTCCGTCTAATCATCTTGTAACCTCCTTATAAAAATATTATCTATTATCCTCATAAATACTAACATATAGGGCTAATCTTCTACAATGGACAAGATTGTGTTTTTAATTGACAAAATTGCTTGCGGCCCCCAAAGGCCTATAACAACCTTTAATTACCCGTACAAAGCCATTTTTGAGCTGAATTTCGATATTCGCTTTGAGTCGGATTCCTGCCATTGTTTTCGCGAAATTTATTCACAAAAGCCTTGGATTTCTGAAGAAAGTTATAATGCATAAGATATGTCGGCTGTTTTATACCTTTATTATCAATCAGCCAAAAACCGGCAAAATCGTTCCTGCTTGACTGGCCGACATTGCAGTACATTTGCCAGTACAATACAAATGGACAGCCCCATTCAAATGCCGAACAGGTAACAATCCGGCTCAATCGCTCCTGCTCGAAAGCATCGGAAAGATAACTTCGCTGAAAACCGTATTCGCCGATGAATACCCTCTTGCCGGGAATATCCTTAGCGGGGAGTTTTGATTCAAGAAAATCCAGAGATTTTTTATAACGCAGGCCGATTGCTTCGTCGCCCTGGTCGCGGTCAAGAGAATCATAGCTCGAATATGAAACGTAATCGACATTCGTAAAAGGCAGAACATTATTTGTTAAAGTATCGAGCCCTTTCATCGAATCTATAACGCGGGTAACTTCGGTGTAATTGAAGATTTCAACATTTGAATACACAATATTTTTCTTCGCGTCATCCACAGCTTTCTGGCGGATATTAAGCCAGTCAATCATACCTTTAATCGCTTTGGGCTTGGGATCGCCCGTATAACCTTTCAGCAGCATCCAGTCGCCCTCCCAGTGGCCGAGGTAAAAAGTCTTGCCGGTATTATTGTATTGCTGGAGCAGATAGCAGCAGAAGTCATAAAACTCATTATAGAGCGTTTCTTTTTCCTTATCTGTCATTCCATTCCGCCAGTCGCCGCCGCCAAATTCCAGGCCGCATTCATACGTCCAGAACAAATAATAATCAAAAGGCATATCCAGTATCTTTTTATAAGACGGCGATGTGCTGATAAACTGCCGAAGATTTTGGGGCCTGATTTTTTCCTTAAAATTATAAATATACGCTGACCTGCTGGATATTTCGCATTTTAGCACATTAGAACCCATATCAGCTATCGCCTTTGCCTGTTCGACAAGCAAATCATCTCCCGTCAGTTGATACATGGCCGAAAACGCCTGAGTTCCAATCGCATAATTAAACGCGCCGTATTTTTTATCCAGTGTTTTTTGCCGATCATTAAAACCTTCGGCCGAACTGAATAACTGAGGGTCTTTAGTGAGATTTAATAAAGATTTAATATATTCACCAAAAGCGCTGCTTCGATAAAAATCCGGGGCGGTTATTCCAAAGTATATCCACGCTGAATCTTTATATCGGCCGCTATAGTTTACAACCATTCCTCCGGCATAGGATGGGCCGCCAAGCCTGTCCTGCCCGGAAAGCAGCAAAGGTACGAATAACGATTTATCCGCCGATGTAAACCCCTGGGCCGCATAAACAGGAGCGTTAACAATAGTTTTAACCCGGGGCAAATTGCATAAAATATTTTCACTGCTGTTTGATGTCAATTCCACAGGCGACTGCAAAAGATATGGAACGTAATCAGCGAAAAATCTGATTGAACAGCTTTTGGCCGCAGGCAAATTGTCCGGGATATCGCACTTCGATGTCCCTATCTCATCAAGCCAGATATTATGGTCGCCATTTCCTGCCGTCGCATACGCTGAAAGGCCTAAAAGAAGCTTGTCGGCGTTTCCGATTTTAACATAATCTCCGTTACCTCCACGGCCTCGTTCGATTGGAGTTGGATGAAATTTAAAATCGTAACACGTCAAGGCATACTTATTCCAGGATTTCTTTAAATCAATTACCGCTATCCAGGTCGACAAATCTTTTTCGATTATCTCAATTACCACCTGAGGTGTGTTTTCGTCGCCCTTTGCCCAGAAAGATATGCAGTTATCATTTCTCTTTGTCTTTTTCGCAATTTTTGTCTGCCATAAATTCCAGCCGCTGACTTTAAAATATTTTAATTCGAAACGAGCTGCTTTACCGGAAACACCCTCCTCCGAATAAATCCGCGACGATACCGATTGATAACGTGATATGTGCTCCCAATCAGCGAAAGACTGCTCTTCAAATGTGAAAAGATTATTGGCCTTGCCCGAGGCGTCCAGAGCAATTTTATCTCTGACATCTTTTATATCGAGCCATTGACCATTAAACTTTTTATAACCCTGTCTTACCCATTGGCCGTCAATGAAATCGTAACAATTCGCAAAAGCCGGTCCGCCCAAAAGAATAAGGTCGCCGCCGTTCTGAACAAAATCAGTCAATGGCCCGGCCCCTAAAACAGGGAAAACCGAACTATCCGGAATTATTAAACTGTCATATTTTTTTATATTAAATATATTCGAATCGCACAATTTTGGGCTGTCAAGAAGTTCAAAATCCACCTGAGCTTCTTTAAGCAAATCAATAAATGCCGCAGGGATTTTGCTGTCGGAAGGAAGTGTCCGGTCGTAAAAAACAGCGGTTCCGGCCGGGCAGAATTGCGCAAATATAATAACAAGAAAGGCTGAAATAAAATAAAGGCTTGTCTTTTTCATTGAATTCCCGAACAAAAATTATAGCTTATTATTCTAACAAACAATGGACGGTTTTACCAGCCGAGATGTTTTTTAATTTGCCTTTTTCAGATATTCCGCCGCGGCGGTCTGAAATTCCCTGTCAGATGGCTGTCTTTGATTTTGGCGCAAAAAGTCCGCTGCGAATCGTTTGGCCCAATTGTAATAATCATAATGTATCTGATATATAGGCTGTTTAACGCCTTTATTGTCAATCATCCAATAGCCTTTGGGATTGGCTCCGCCCTCCTCGGCTTCATTATCGTATATTTCCCAGTACAAAACAAAAGGACAGCCCCACTGTAAAGCGGGTATAGCAACCGCCAGAGATGCTTCTTTTTGAGCCTGCGGAGTACCGACGCAATCAAGCGGATAGCCGTATTCCCCTATAAAAACACGTTTGCCGGGAATATTTTTCGGAGGCAGTTTCGATTCGATATAATCAAGAGCGGAAGTCAATTTATCGCCAACTGCATCCAGTCGCTGCTGAAAAGTAAGATTAGCATCATAAGGGTAAATCGCATCATAAGCGGAATACGAGACATAATCTATATTAGTATTCTGCAGGACTGAATTAGTTATTGTCTTATGACCTTTCATTGCTTCGATTACAATGTTAACTTCAAGATAATTATAGATTTCAACATTTTCGTGAGGTGTATCTTTTTTTGCGGCATCAATGGCGGCCTGACGGGTATTAAGCCAGTCAGTTGTTGAAGCGATCGCCAATTCAGTTGGTTCGTTTTCGTATTTTAACGGCGGACCCATCATCGCCCAGTCGCCTTCCCATTGGCCGAAATAAAAAGTCTTCCCCGAACCGTTGTATTTTGTGAGAAGAAAACAGGCCAGCTTATATATTTCATCATAACTGTCTTTCTTCTGCTGCTGCGTCCATCCCTTGCGCAGCACATCGTTAGGCTCTACGAAACTGTAAACCCAGAAAAGATAATAATTGAAAGGCATATCTAAAATCTTCTGACAAGAAGGTTCTTTCGATGCCAAATCTGTCAGGTTTGTGTAGCTGTCATCACTGCCGCCAAGTTTATAATGTTCGATGGACTTGGGGCCTAAATAGCATTTCAATACATTCGAGCCCATATCCATAATCGCCTGTGCCGTTTCAACAAGTCTTGTTTCGTCTGTGAAATGATACTTTGGGCCGAATGTTTGAGTGCCGAGAACATAATTAAAAGGTTTATTGCTGTCTGATTGGTGATTGGAATTCATTTGAGACTCATTATTATCGCAGGGAGCCTGATGTTTGCATGAAGTCAGAACAAAACTTATACATATAAGAAAACAAACCGTCCGTAGTATTGTTAATAATTTCATCAAACGACCATTTGCGCCGGACAGGACAGCAAATGTTCGAGGAGTTCGCTGAAACAACAGGTTGCCAATGCAACGTATTTGTCGGCGCCTCCATAATAAACAAAAAGCTGGTCGTCAAGCACAACTGTGCCGCATGGGAAAATACAGCCCTTATAATAACCGTCAAGTTCGTAATCTTCCTGCGGCTCAATAAGCCAGTCCGGCGTTCTATAAAGAACTTTGGAAGGGTCATTTAAATCCAGCAGAAACGCGCCAAGCCTGTAATGATTATCCGGCCCAACGGCGTGATATAACGCGAACCAGCCGTATTTCGTCTTTATGGGAGGAGTGCTGCCGCCGATTTTCAGTTCCCATTCATACTCAGCTTTCATCAGGAGTTTGCTTCGTCTGAAAGAAAATAAATCATCTGCCATTGATATCCAGATAGCGGGCCATTGTGTGCCGTAGCCGTTACCGCACCATTGAGAAGGTCGATGCAGCATAACGTATTTACCGTTAACTTTCTCAGGGAAGATAATCACGTCACGGTCGTCAATGCTCAGGTCCGTCAACACTCCGGCCCTTACAAAACTTTTGAAATCTTCTGTAATAACAAGACTGCTTATCGAACTGTTTTCTCTCATATATTTCGGAAAATGCTCAGGACATTTGGGGTATTTATACCTGGCCTTGTCGCCAAGCCAGTATTCGCCGGGCGGAAAGAAACGGGATGCGTAAGTGATATAAAAATGTCTGCCGATTTTTACTATACGCGGGTCTTCTACGCAGCCGCTGTCATATCCATTGCCACTTGGTGAAAAAACAGGTTCGGACGAAACCTTCTCGAAATTATATCCATCTGTGCTTTTCGCCAGTCCGAAATGTATTTTGTGAAAAACATCATTGCCGGCCGCACGATAAAGCATCAAAATCTCGCCACTTTTCTCGTCATAATAGGCTGCGGGATTGGTCGTTACTGTGCTCTCCCACCAACTACCTGGGGCGGGTGCAAGTATCGGATTACCCTGGTATCTCTCAAGCTTCATATTCAAACAACCTTCTACAAATTAAAATTATTAAAAGAAACAAGGCGGCGATAGTATATAATTTCCTCCAATCCTTTCCTTCCGGGGAAACTTACATCCCAGCCATTTAATTTATTGTAGAATTTTGCCTGTTTTTAATCAATGGACTCACTTGCTTATTTCCTGTATTATATTGTTTAAGCAATATAGTTAATGAAAACTACCATTTTGTCTATGGACGCACACCTGTATTTAATATAAAAAAATGGGCATGGTTATTACAGGACTTAAAATGATTCACAAAAGCGTCTTCTTAACGGTTATCGTATTATTCTTATCCGGCTGTTCTCAAAATGCCCTTATTTCAAATAAACAGCCCGGCTTTAAAATCCACAACGCAAATAAGCTGAAATTCTCAGTTCCAACCGACAGCGGCTGTCCGGCACACTGGAGCGACAATGTTTTCTATATTTTCGCTTCTTCTGAATTTGCCAAACGGCTTAGCGGGCCCAGTCTTTTTAATCTGAAGGATGACGGCTTTGTAAAATGGGACAGTGATGAAAAGAAAAGCCGGTGGATAGAGGCGACATATCAGGATGAAGACGGAACGCTTTACGGCTGGTATCATCACGAAAAAGGACCTGTGTGCAGGAACAGACTGCCAAAATATTACGCCGCTCCCGCAATCGGACAAGGCGTATCTCATGATAATGGAGCAACCTGGTTTGATATGGGGTTTGTCATAGACGACGAGCCGAATAGTTTCAACTGCGATACCCTAAATAAATATTTCCCGGGCGGTTCAGGAGATTGTTCGGTAATTGTCGATCAGAAAAAAGAATATATTTATTTTCTTTTCGGCACATATGGCGGGGATATTGAGCAGCAAGGCATCTCCACGGCTCGCATGCTGTATAACGACAGAAAACAACCGGGCGGAAAAGTATGGAGATGGTGCGACAACGGATGGACCCAGCCCGGCATCAACGGCAGGAACAGTCCTATATTCCCCGCAGTCGGCGATTGGCACAGCACAAAGCCCGATGCGTTCTGGGGGCCTTCGGTACACTGGAATACATATCTGCAATCATACGTGATGATTCTGAATCATGCCATTGACCCTAATTTTTGGCAGGAAGGGATTTATATATCGTTCAATAAAAATCTCGACAATCCGGCAGGCTGGTCCGAGCCGCAGTTATTAAGAAAAGACGGAAGCTGGTATCCGCTGATTGTCGGAACAGATAAGAAAAAACACCAAACAGATAAACTTGCAGGTAAAAAAGCAAGATATTTCGAACAAGGGGTTTCTCTTTGGGAAATTGAGTTCTTCAAGCCCGGAGAGAAAATTAATTAAAACAGAATTTATTATCGGAGAAAATTTGAAATGAGAAAGAAACAAACATCCCTAATTTTAGTTTTCACAGTCATTTTTTTGGCCGCACTGACATCCTTTGCCTCCAAACAAACAGATAAATTCTACGAAGGTTTCGTCAATCCGCCTTCCGAAGTCGGACCGGACGTATATTGGTGGTGGAACGCAAATGCCTTGAGCGAAACAGAAATCAGCCGTGAGCTTGACGTACTGAAAGATGCAGGCATACAGGGCGCGCTTATATTCCCCCTTCAGGCCCCGCTCGCACCGACTAAAATTGATGACAAGTACTTGCAGTGGCTAAGTCCTGAATGGTCGAAAATGCTTAAGTTTACGACTGAAGCCGCTAAAAAACGTGATATGTATATTGATTTGCTCGTCGGCACCGGCTGGCCTTTCGGCGGACCATCTGTAGAAGACGGCGACGGCATCAAAATTATAAAACTTGCAAAAAAAGAACTTGCCGGACCGGGCACATTCAAAGGCAATATAAAAGATTTTATGGCTTTACCGCCCGGAGCGTACGGCGAAACAACGCACGGCTCCGAACCTGAAATTAAATTTTTACGGCTCCTTCCAAAAAATCCGAAGGATTTTCAGCCGGGCATAGAGCTGAAAGATAAAATCCAGCCGGATGGTTCGGTTGAATTCGAAATTCCCGCCGGAGAACATATTCTTTATACCGGTACATATCGGGAAGGTTTTATTGTCGTCAATATTTCAGCTCCCGGCGGCGAAGGTCCCGTGATTGACCACCTCAGCAAACCGGCTTTGGATAAATACCTGGCAAACTTCGAAAAAGCACTTGAGCCTTACCTCGGCAAAGAGATTGGGGAAAACCTGCGTTCACTGCACTGTGATAGTTTTGAATTTACCGGCGCAAACTGGACTGCGGACCTGGCACAGGAATTTGAAAAACGCCGCGGTTATTCACTTGAACCGTATCTGCCCTTCGTTATCGAATGGCCCCCTGTATCAGGCGGACCGGGCTTTAACGAAATAATCAACAAAGTTCAATACGATTTTTGGAAAACTCAGAAAGAGCTGTTTAGCGAACGATTCCTTACAACTTTTTATGACTGGTGCCACAAACAGGGAACAGAATGCAGAATCGAACCGTACGGCTGTTATGCAACTGACCAGGTAGAGGCAAAACTGGTTCCTGACAGACCGATGGGCGAAACATGGATTTCGATGGAATATGAAATTCCAAAAACTGAAGTCCTGATACCTGTCGGAAAGGAAAGGTCTCCACGCAATTTCGGTATATGGAGCTGTATGTCGAATAAATACACTTCTTCAGGTGCTCACCTGTCCGGCAGACCGAATGTAAGCTGCGAAACAATGACCAGCGGCAGCGGAGCATTTTGCCTTCGCCTGCAGGATATAAAACTTGGCCTTGATACAAGTTTTATGGCCGGCATCAATCACACTTATTATCATGGTTACAATTTATCAACTCCGCAGGCCGGTTATCCGGGTTGGTTCTACTGCGGCTCGTACATCGATGAAAAGGAACTTTGGTGGCCGTATTTCAAGGAAGTAAATACATACAATGCCCGTGTTTCTTATGTACTGCAAAAATCCGTTTCGAAATCGCAGGTCGCTTTGATTTCATGGGAAACATTCCTGTGGGAAGCAATTCATCAGAACGGTTACTGTGTCGATTACGTAAATGAAAAGATTCTTTGCGATGCAAAATCCGACCGCAAAAAACTTATCTACGGCCTGCAATCTTATGAAATTCTCATAATGAACCGCGTCGATGCAATCGAACCGCAAACCGCAAAAGCCATCAAGGACTTCGCTGAAGCCGGCGGCAAAATCATCTTCATCGACCATGCACCGAGTTACGCTCCGGGTCTCACAAATGCCGCTGAAAGAAGCAGGCAAACCAAAGAAACCATAGATGAAATCATCGAGCGATATAGAGACAGAATTTTTATAATTCCGGGCGTCGGGCAGAATGAATGGCTCGATTGGGTAACTGTCAATATCGCCAAAACCGGCATTAAACCGGCTGTCCAGATATCAAAACCCGACAATCTGCTCTATCAGATACACCAGGTAAAGGACAACAAAGATATATTCTTCTTTGCCAATCTTGATGTTGTTAATTCAAAGACCTTTACCGCGACTTTCGATATCGCGGATAAAACTCCGTGGCGATGGGACCCGATTACCGGCACTCGTTCGGTAATGCCGCACAACGGCTCATCAATCGATATCAAACTTGTGCCGGCTGAATCACTGCTGATTATTTTCGAGCCTGATTTGTCTGAAAAACCTGCACAACAGCCCGTTGTTTATGCTGATGATTATTTCCAGATTGATACACCATGGGATTTGACGCTTAAGCACGTCAGCGGATGCACAAGCAAACTGACGCTTACCGCATTGGTTGACTTCAGGGAAAATCCTGACCTTGCCAAATTCAGCGGTACCGCAATTTATCGTACCGAATTTGAAATTTCGGATGTTAAGCGTACATTACTTTCACTGGGTACCATTTATGGTATTTCAGATGTCACGCTCAACGGCAAAAGCCTCGGCAATCGCTGGTGGGGCGAACATAATTATGACGCCTCCGGCGTATTGAAAGCAGGAAAGAATATTCTCGAAGTTAAAGTTGTAACCACACTTTCCAATTTCTTCCGTATATGGGACAACCCTGTTGCCAAGGTATGGACACAGGAAAAAGGCAATTCGAGAGACCCCGTATCCGAAGGTATGGTTGGACCTGTTCGATTGATTAGACAGGAAAAGTAAACAAATAATTAAGGGGCAGACCTGTGTGTCTGCCCCTTTTTTTTTATTTTTGCAGTAATGGGGGTCAAGCATCGCTTTAGAAATTAGGTGCAATCCAAAGTGCCTCATCCAGATAACCACTCATGCTTGGAACTATCAGGGTAAATGTTGTGCCGCTCGTTGACTTCGTCGTTGGACTGCCCCATACGCCTGTCGCTGTATTGTAAAACTTGTATGTATAGCTGCCGCTGGTCATACCGGTGAGCGTTAGAGTCATATTGTTGCTCTGTGTACTGCTCGAATTATTTCGCAGGAAAACAAATTGATCGTTCATCGTTTTTACGGCCATTACGGTAATATTGGAATTACCAATAGTTGCGCTTCTGCTGACAATATCTGCGTTTCTTGACATCATCTGATTAAGGAACGCTGCCGCCACTGAGAACTGGGATTCGTCATTGTTCCGTTCAAAATAATCCCACCACCACGTCAGTGGAAGTATCGGCGTCGGGCTAAACATGCCGAACCAGAGGCCGCGGTGCAAATTATCCACCATATTGGCATGCGTTTCGATAGTCGGTTCGCCGCTCGTATAACCAAATTCGCCCAGCACATGCGGTTTGCCATATACGTTTTCATAAGTATTAGTAATCAGATTATAGAAATTTACGGGATCGAATATGGTACTGCCCTGCTGCGTCCGATACGGGTGAGTTTGTGAAAAATCTATGTCAGGCATATCCCAGAAACCGGAATCCTGATAGCCCGTGCAACTGGTTGTGACAATGTGGTCAAACGGGTCGATATTCTTCAAATAGGCCGCAATTTCATTGTGCCAGTTCTCCACTGCATCTCTGTTAACGCCATAATGAACCCATGCTCCATCGATTTCATTCCAGAATTCTAATGCCGCGACATTGGTGCTGTATCCCCAGCGTGCAATGATGTAGCGAAGTTTCTTTTTATATTGCGCTTTGGCAGAAGTGGATGTAAAGAAATCCGTCTGCGTTGAGCACATTCCGCCGTTAACCGTGTTGTATGGATTTTTCGGCCAGCCGCACAAAGGGTCCGTCGGATTCGGGTCAAGTTCTCCGGCTCCATCAATCGAAACCGTTAAATAGATTCCATTTTGACGTGCAAGATTTACCGTATTATCGAGTCTCTGCGAAATTTGTTCGTCATATCGTCCCAAACCGTAAACAACTCCTTCGAGCTGAACGTTGTAAGGATTGGCTACCCAGAGCCGAACATAATTACAGCCAAGAGAATTCAGAAGCGGGAACAATCTGTCGTACATATAGCCGCCCTGTTCCCAGCCGATATTTTCGCCGATGCCGCGGATACGTTTTCCTGAATCGTGAATGAACGTATAATACGATGATGTATTTTTTAGAACAAAGCCATCGCCCGTAGAATCGCTTACATTAAGAGAAAAATTCTGCGATGACGCTGTTAATACAGATGACTGATAAATATCGATACGATAGGAATAAGTTCCAACCTGTCTGGGAGTAAACCGGCATTGCCACTGCGAATTGCCTGATTGACCGCCGGTATAAAAACACGGCAAAACCATATCAGGTCCGCTCGGCGGCGTAATAATAGCATCTACTCGTATATCGTCCGGATTGTATGGGTTAGACCACGTTGCCGAACTGCCGATATTTACAAACAGAGCATCGTATTTGTTTACGCTGTTTTTTTCAGGTGCTGCGATAATCGGGCCTGTGGTAAAACCCCATACAAAACCTTTGTAAGTGGCAGAATTTGTAACTTCATCGATTCGCCAGTAGTAAGTCGTATCAGCACTGAGAGTACCGGGGTCAAATGTCATCGCAGTTTGATTACCGGCAAATTCCGGAACTGCTTCCGTATAAAATTGCTCAGCGAACTGGGCGAAATCAATAAAATTATATGAAGTTAACCATTGCTCTGCGATTCTATCCAAATCCGACCAACTGATAATACCATCTCCATCGAAATCCAGACTCTGCCGCGAAGCATTATTGACATCGTCAAAACTTGTTCCGAAATATACATCATGACTAATTGCGCCGATTCCGGCAGACCATGTAAGATTTGAATTAAGATTTACTCCCGCTGAAAGATTGGCGGGATTTGGATTCCAGGCGTATTCGGCATTTGGAAGGCTCGCTGTAACCTCGGTGAAACCTGAGCCGTTAACTGTAAAAGTATGAGTAGCACGAGGGTCGCCGTTATAAAAAGTAAGCTGACCTGCCTGGATATAACCGTTAAGTTCGTTTGCAACGCCCGCGGCATCTGTATTAGTAATAACAAGTTTGCCGCCTGTGATATTCAAATGAGGACTGCCTGTGCCCATTACAACCTTTAGAGTGGAAAGAGTTCCACCGTCGAGATTAATAGTACCCGCAGCGCCATTATAGCCGATGTAAAGCCAGCCGAGCAGATGGTTGAGACTGCCGCCAGTCATGTTGAGTGTGCCAACACCGGTTCCCCCGTCACCAACGACCATATCGCTTCCGACTGAAATCGTACCGCTGCTGACGTTTACGTTGCCTATACCACCGGCCTGACCAAAACGAAACTGATTGCTCAGCGTAAGGCTTCCGCCTGTAATATTAAGGTCCGCCCTGCCGCTATAGCCCACCCACATCATATGGCCAACAGCGTTTATACCGCTGCCAATGACAGCGTAGTCATTCACGCCGTAGCCTCGCATTATCGGGTCCTGACTTGCAGTAGGCACTGCCGTCGGCGTCCAGTTATTGGTTTGGTTCCAGTTAGGACTTGTCCCTGCGTAGTGCCATTCTATCCATCCAAAACTCCTGGAAGTGCACAAAAGCAGGACAAAGAAGATATTTATATACATAGTCTTCCACAATATTCTCTTTTTCATACCATCTCCGATATTCATTTATTCACTATACTTTTTTTGCCACTCAAAAGTCAAGCTGTACCCTGTTAAATTGATTCAACAATCAAATAAAGAAGGATAGCGGCCGATAAAACAGCCGCTATCCTGAAAAAATCATCCTGATATTCCAGTTTTATTTTACAAGTTTGAAACTATCCAGATATATCGTTCCTGAACCGTCGCCACTGGAACCGTAATTATTACTCCAGTCCTGAACAAGATAACGCAGGAAATAAACATGTGCCAAATCGCTGGCAGGAATTCCACTCAGGTCAACTGTAGCTTTTCTCCATATAGTGCTTTGAGACATTGGTACTGAAGCATCGCTCAACTGAATCCTGTAACAAACGCTTCCATTAGCTGCACAATCTATATCTATTTCCAAATCCTGCTGCGGATTCGAAGAACTGCCTTTATACCAAAATTCAAGCTTGCTGTAATAGCTCCAGTCGTCATAATACGTCGGATTTGTACCATCGTAACTGTCGCCGAGGTTAAGCATCAAAGCCGCCCACCATGCGCTATATTCATAATGAGTTTTGAAATTGAACTGCAAAGATTTACTTTCTTCATAACTTATCGAATCAGAGACTCCATAAGAACCTCCGGTTCCGATATATCCATCGTAATAAACGCCAAGTCCGGTTTGACTGCCGTTGCCCTGGGTCACTAATCCTGCGGTATACGATTCATAACCATTTTCATAAGCAGCGGGATAAATCCAGATGGCAATATCCTGGCCGGCCGTCATACTCGAAATTGTCAATGACAGTGTTCCATTGGAAACTGCAACATTTTGAGTATCATAGTAGCTGCCTGTCCAGGTGTTGTAATATTGAACGGTATAAGTATCGTTAGTTACACTCGATACACTCAGGCTGACATTTGAAATGGTGTAAGTCTGTTTATTTCTTACCCATATAAATCTGTCTTTGCCTGATTTTACGCCCATTTTTTCGACAGTTGCAGGTGCCGATACGCTCATATTGGTTATAACGTCGCTGTTGTTAGTCAGCATTTCCTTGTAGAAAGTAGCTGCCGCCTCAAAATGATAATCGTGTCCTTCGTCCTTATGATAATCCCACCACCATGTTAAAGGCAGAATCGGGGTCGGGCTGAACATGCCTCGCCACAATCCCATATGAAGTTCCTTTTCCATAACTGCAGGATTTTCATCACGAGGCTCTGTGGAAACATAACTGAACTCGCCAACTACATGAGGTTTGTAGTAACTACTCTCATAAGAAACGATTCTGCTGTAAATATCGTCCAGTTCCGTCTGGTTGTCATAATCGTGTGCCTGTGAGAAATCCAGATCGCCTACGCTCCAAAGACCGCTGATTTGTGTACATGATATACTGCTTGTAACCAGATGGTCGAATGGGTCCAAACCTTTAAGATAAGTTGACATCTCACTGTGCCAGTTCGTTATAGCTGATGCAGAAACGCCCTCGAAAACATTCGCAGCGTTAACTTCGTTCCAGAATTCCCACGCAGCGAGATTGCTGCTGTAGCCCCAGCGTGCGACTATATAGCGGAGCTTTTTCTTGTACTGCGCTTTAGCCGAAGAGTTGGTGAAAAAATCTGAAACGGTCGCGCACATACCGCCGTTGTCGTCATTATAAGGATTATCGTACCAGCGGGCTTCGTCCTGTGTTGATATGTTATAGAAATTATCGAAACAAAGCATTATATATATGCCGTGATTTCGAGCCGATACAAGCATATTATCAATATCTTCGGCAGTCTGCTCATTATAAACGCCGAGACCTAAATCGCTCCATTCGAGTTCCTCATCATAAGGACCTGCAATCCATACTCTCCCAAAATTGCAGCCGTAGGAATCCAGTCCATCGAACATTTGCTCGAATGAATATCCAGGCAGGCTGATTGTAACATTTTCGCCGATACCTCTGAATCTCCTGCCAGAGTCAAGTAAGAAGGTATAGTAAGAACCTCCATTTGCTTTAACAAAACCGTCTGTACTGGAAGAATTCGAGGTAAAATAGTATGTCGAACAAGTCTGATTAAGCGAATTATTCAGATATACCTGCACATAATAGGAATACTGACCGGTTTGTTTCGGAGCGAAACGTCCCTGCCACATAGAATCACCCGATTGACCGCTCAAATAGAAACACGGAACCGTAAGCTGTGAACTATCGGGACAGGTAATTTTCAAATCGACTTTTATATCGTCGGGATTATACGGGTTGGACGTATATTGTGCCGATGTGCCGATATCAATGAATATCGCGTCGTATTGTCCGACGGAACTCTTATTTGCTGAAACAGCCAGAGGCCCGGTAAAGAATCTCCAGACATTTCCTTTCCACGGGCTTAATGGGTTGCCGCTGTTAAGCTCATCGACTCGCCAGTAATACATCGTACTTGTGCTGAGCCCGCCGGGATTATAACTTGTGCCCTGCTGATTTTGTGACACACAATACTGTGAATACGTATCCGCGTCATTTACATCACTGAAAGACGTTCCGAGATAAACGTTATGATTTGTCGCATAGTCTCCCGCGGTCCAGCTTAAAACAGCATCAGTCGCTGCTTTAATGTCAATCGCCGGACTCGGGTTCCATGCTTTCCCGAGGTCTTCGATTGTCGCGTAAACCGTGGTCTTACCGGAATTAGTCAGGTTGTAATCGTATTCGATACTCGCTCTTGCATTGCCGCTGTACGCGGTAATCCAGCCATTGGCGATGTAAGATGCTATTGCAGTTCTCGCATCTCCGCCCAGAATCAATATACCTCCGCATATATCAAGGCTGCCGGCAGAAGTCATAGACAAACTGCCACAGGACAATGTCCCGCCTTCAAGCGAGAGACTTCCTGAACCGGCGTAAGGCAGATAAAAAGCTCCATCGACAGTGAACTGGCCGCCGGTCATTGTCATATCTCCGGAACTGCCGGAAAGCTGACCGACAGACATATCACCGCTGATATCCACTGTGCCGCCGCTGACGGTTAGATACCCCTGCGAGCCGCTTGAAACGCCGACAATAACGGCACTTGTGCTGTTAAGAACATCTAATGAACCGCCTGTTATCTGCAGTGTGCATGGATTTGCCGTCCAGCCCACCCAGAGCTGGCTGCATTGTGCCGATACTGAACTATCGATTACGCAAGTTGCATTATTGGTATTGATAAGCGCGTGGTCTCCGCTTTCCGGATAGGAATGAATATCCCAGTTCAACCCCGTACTCCATAGAGAATCCCAACCGTTACCGTTCCACGAAACATTACCAGCAGTTATTGATGCGCTGACAGTTGTTTTGCCGCTGTGTGTTACATTGTAATCGTAGTTGACTGTAGCCCTGTCACTTCCGCCATAAGCTATGATCCAATCGAGATATTCCTGAATCGTTTGTCTCTGGTCGCCGTTGATCACCAGTTCGCCTTTTGAAATATCCAGACATCCCTGGCTTGTCATATAAAGACCGCCGGTATAAACCGTTCCGCCGAGAAGATAAAACGTACCATTGCCCTGATAAGGCAGATACATCCAGCCGCCGCAATTCCATGTTCCGCCGGACATTTCAAAAATACCAGTGCTGCCGGAATTTTGCCCAATAGACATATCGCTGCCGGTACTGACCGACCCGCCTGTCATTGTTACTTTGCCATATCCGCCGTCGCTCACACCTATTAAACAGCCTCCGCCGTAAGGATATTGAATGCCGAGCGAACCGCCTGTTATTTTTAAGTAACAGGGATTACCAGTCCAGCCTACCCACATCATATTACATTGTGCCGATACTGATGAGTCTATCAGAGTTGTCGAACCGGAAAGATTAATCAAGGCGTGGTCTGAACTTGTCGGAACCGAATCGGTGTCCCAGTTGTAAGCGGTGCTCCACAAACTTCCCGCTCCTCCATTATCCCACGACACATTAACCGCTGACGCTTGCCCAATTAGAAAAAGTATGGACAGACTTGATATTAGGAATTTATTACACATCCTTTGCATCTCCTAAATCTTGATTGATATTTTTTTACAATGTACTCCTAAAACCCGTGGATCCTGTTGGGCTGTTTGCATTAAAACATCAGGTGCGGCAATCTATTATGCTTATAGTTCCAGCCGTCAGACATTACCATAGACATAATTGTTTATTTAATGCATTATTTTGTCTTAAATCCGGAATTTTTTTAGCTCCTTTTCAATGCTTTTTAAGGCACATCATTATCGGCCGTAAAAACGACTCATCCTCCAAAAACTCGATTTATACACGATTATAACCCTTCACAATATAATGCATTAAATACGCAATCTAATCCATTGAACAGCTTTGCTTTTTGTTCTAAAATAAGGTATAATTATTTTGTTGAGGGTCTTATTAATGAAAAGAACTGGTAAAGCATTTACGCTTGTTGAACTTCTTGTGGTAATCTCCATAATCGCAATCCTTCTGGCTGTTCTTATGCCGTCACTGAACAAAGCAAGAGGGCTGGCCAAGAGAACAATTTGTGCCTCTAATCTTCGTCAATGGACCATCGCGATTGCTTCATACGGCAACGACAATAACGGATATTTCCCATATAATGGAACCTCATGTCCCTGGTGCCCTGCTAATTCATCCCTGGACAGCGACGGTGAATGTAAAACACATGGATGGAAAGCCGGTACCGATATTGCTTATGGCGGAATAATCGTTCAACGGTTTTGGGACAAATACATTCTTAAAAGAGATAAAAAAATAATAGCAGGCGAAAACAATGTGCTTTACTGCCCTACACAAAAATGGCATCGTTCTTCGTATGACCCTTCCAAACCTGAATCTGCTGATAATGTCCTTAATAGTGGTTTGTGCGGATATTATTTCCTGACAAGCAAAGCTTCATGGGACACCGGAAATCTTCCTGGTGGATGGAACTTCGGCCGCAACGGGAACGTATTCGGCGGCGATTATTGGGTATCGAAGAAAAGAATTGGCGAAAAACACAGAGACCTGCCTATTGTTATGGACATAAAACAAAAATTTATTACTGGGCAAGCAGCATCCTGGTATAATAATGGCATCGTAATCTCCAGTCATGCAGGCTCAAAAGGCGTACCTGAAGGCGGTAATTTTCTTTACGAAGACGGTCATATCAAATGGGTTAGAAGTAATGAAACAGGCCTTGGTGCTTCGGTCGCCGGTCAATGGCAATGCTATTATGACATTATAATAAAATATTTTCCTGCGAACTATTAAGTTCTGGAAAATTGTCGCCCTCTAATATCAATGAAAACATACAATGCAATGGCTGCGAGTTGCTGACCTGCCTCCAAAAAAGTATGAAGTTTACTTTCCAGAAGTCCCCTTTCTTTATCACCATGTAATGTACAAAACAGCCCAAAAACCCATAAAAAAAGGACCTGCGATTTAACGCAAGTCCTTTATCTATAACGAATAGCGGGGCATCATATGCTAATCTGAATAATTTTTTGAAGGGAAAAAGCATATGGACACGATAGTTAAAGAAAGAGCAATTGTTAAATCAAATGTAAATTCTTTACTTTTCAGGCCGCCTGCGATAGTAAATCTTCCAACTGTGATGCCTGAAAAACCTCAAGCTGGGCAGCTTGAAACCCTGCCTGTGCTGGCAAAAGGAATCTTGCAGATTCGGCTGCCAAATCCGCCTCCTGTGGTGTATTAGCCCAAACCACCTAAGCCGTCAAAACCTCCTAAAATTCCCAAATCCGTAGTACACCAAAGACAAGAAGAAGTCTTTGATTAAGAGTATTACCGCTGTCTGAAGCATAAGCCCGTTGGAATAAATCCGGCGGGCTTTTTAGCTCTTGACATAAAATCAATTAAGATTTTGGCATTTTTGTAAGTGTTTTTCTCGAAAATAGCCAATTTATAAGTAAAATTCCTATAATATAAGCGTTTTTTGGAATTTTATGCCTAAGAACTATACAGATATAAATTAAAAATCATTGTACAATCACTCGGAAGATATTGACATTTTCCGAGGATTTGTCATAATTTAGTCATGCTCAAAGAAGGACAAATACAAATAATTCTTCAAATTGCCCGGAAAGACGGCGTTGTCCGGCCCAAAGACCTGGCAGCTAAGGGCATTCACCGCCAACACCTTAAAGACCTTGTGCAATCCGGCCAACTGGAACAGATAGAACGCGGTACTTATGTTCTGACAGACATTGAACCAACTGAAAACCATGGCCTTGTAATGGCAGCAAGAAAAGTCCCTCATGGCGTAATCTGCCTTCTGTCTGCCCTTCAGTTTCACGGCCTGACAACACAGCTTCCCTCTGAAATCTGGATGACAATTGAAGCGAAAGCATGGCAGCCCAAGCTTAAAAATATTCCAATCCGGTTTGCCCGCAATTCCGGCAAAGCTTTTACCGAAGGCATTCAGACACATATTCTGGAAGGTTTTCCAGTCAAGATTTACAGCCCCGCCAAAACTGTTGCTGATTGCTTTAAGTACAGAAATAAAATCGGTCTTGACGTTGCCATAGAAGCACTGCGTGACTGCATCAAACAAAAAAAAGCCTCTTATGCAGAGATATGGCGATTTGCAAAGATATGCAGGATAACTAATGTCATTAAGCCTTATATGGAAGCAGTTGCGTAAAAGATAAAACTCCTTCAAATTTGGCACATTCTGTCCACCGTAAACTTGTCAATCTCAGCCATAAGCAAAAAGAAGACCCTAACTATATACTGATCCGCTACGCTATTGAGCGTTTTCTTTACCGCTTGAGCCAATCCCCATATGCTGAGCAATTTATTCTTAAAGGCGCTATGCTGTTTGCACTTTGGATGGATAAACCATACAGGCCTACACGTGATTTGGATTTGCTCGGTTTTGGCATTGATTCAGAATATTACCTTAAAACCATCTTTCAGGAAATATTGGAAATATCTGTCCAGCCGGATGGCCTGCAGTTCGACCCTGCTTCTGTAACTATACAGGACATCCGCGGGGCACAGGAATATCCCGGCAAACGCATTGGTTTTTCCGGCTCCCTGGGCAATGCCAAGTTAAAACTGCAGGTAGATATTGGTTTTGGTGATGCGATTACTCCCAACCCTGCCAATGTTATATTTCCTACACTTCTTGATATGCCGAAACCGCAGATAAAGGCATATCCACTTGAAACCGTTGTCGCTGAAAAGCTTCATGCGTTGGTTGCTTTTGATATGGCTATCAGCAGGATGAAAGATTTTTATGACCTTTGGATTATTTGTCGCTCTTTTGAGATAAACGGACAATTGCTTCTTGATGCAATAAAAGCTACATTCCAGCGAAGAAATACACCAGTCCCTGCTGAAATCCCAGCCGCATTGACGTCCCAATTCTCACAAAATCCTGATAAGATTTCACAGTGGAACGCATTTATCAAACGCAACAGGCAGCCAGAATCTTCTGCAAGCCTAGAAGAAATTATTAAAGCTATTTCCGGTTTTCTATGGCCGCTGCTCCAAGCTGCTGTAAACAAACAGAAATTTTTAAAGCATTGGGCGTCAGGAAGTTGGCATAATCCTTAACATTGTTCCAATTCTGCAATCATTACGTCCCCTGCTATTGAATCGCAGCGAATACAAAAATTGCCCAACAATTCAGATTTCTCTTTTTCCTTCCGCATAACTTACATTTGCATTTCATTTTTCTTGCCTCCCAAAAAACACTTTGGTTTCTCTATCTGAAAACCAAAGTGTTAGCCAGAAATAAGTGGCTGGTAATTGTTACATCCGTCGGCTTTATACGAAATCTGGTAGCATATATTTTATGAAAGAAAACAAAACTGAAGATTTGGAAAAGGAAATTCCAACAGATTTTTTATGCCCAAGATGCGGAAATATACTAACCGGTGATTTACTCAACGCATTTTGTGTTAAATGTGGTTACCGATTTTGTCCAAGTTGCAGTGAATAGTTTTAAATATGGAAAATACAAAAACAAATAACGCTGAAACACAAAGACTGGCAGTCAGCTTAAAATCTCTTTCTGCAATGCTTGATGCACACAGGACATCTGTCCGCAGATGGCTTACACAGGCCGGAATAAAACCTGTAAGTATTGGAAGAGGGAAGAATGGGGCAATACGTTATAAATGGGAGGAAGTAAAAGGCTGGCTTGATTCTATGGAACATATCAACTAAATTATTTCACCAATCGTATTTTAGAGGCCAGCTTTGAATTATCACCATCAAGTTTTAAAAGAATCTGTTTTAACATTTCCTCAACATTTTCACTTTTCTGTTCTAACGGCTTTTTTGCAAATTCAACAGTATCCCGCATCTTTTCAGGAATCAATGCCGCATAATGCTTCCTGCAAATCTCAGGAGAGTTACCCATCAGTTCCGCTATCTTATATAGCGATTCTCCTTTTTGTGCCAGATGGCTTCCAAATGTATGCCTGAAATCAAGGCACGACCACTGCAACTGTTTTTTATCGTTTATTTCCTGCAAGGTCTGGGAAAAATTATCAGGATCCCATCTCTTGCCTGTTGGTGAAGGAAAATACCAAACAGATTTTATAAGCGGCTCGTATTTACTCAATATTTCATACAGTGCATTGCTTATAGGAACAACCCTGTTCTTTTTTGTTTTTGGCTGCCAGTATTCTCCATCAATATTTTTTGCGACAACTCTTATAAACCGCTCCTTCAAATCAACATCACCATCGGTCAACCAAAGTGCTTCTTCTCTTCTTAGGCCTGCATAAATATACACAGCAACAAGTGCGTGTATCACAGGATATTCTTTTAAAGCATCAAGCTGTTTGGCAATTTCATCATCTTCAAGCCATGTGATTGGATTTGAATCTTCTTTCAGCCTTTTTACTCCCTCGATTGGGTTTCTATATCTTCGGTCAGGGCATATATAATCGTTATGCTCAATCGCATGCGAGAACATCTTATGAAGAACTTCTCTCATCCTGTTTGCTGTCTTGGCTTTTATATTATCAGAAACAATCCTGTCCTGGATAAAATTACTGACCATCGCCGAAGATATATCCTCAAGGTTTCTGACAGGGATATGCCTTTTTTTGAGCTTGTCTTTAATCATGGGAAAATCCTGATTCTCACGCCGGAATTTTTTAGGAACATTGCTTCCAAGGTGAAGTGCCGGACAGCATGGCCCGAAGAACCCGCGAAGATATGAGAAATCATTTTTCGCACTCTTTTTGGTTCTGGTCTTGGCAAGGTATTCGCAGAATGACTGAAGAAATGTAACAACTGGCGTATTGGATGGCTGCATAAGCTGGCCTGTTATTTCCAATGCTTCAAGTTTTTGCTTCTTGTCTAAAGCAACTCTTTCATTTGCAGTCTTGAGAGACTTACAAACTGACTTGCCTGCGACAAGGTAATGCACCCACCAAATTTTATCTCTTTTGTAAATGCTAGCCATGGTAATAACTCCATACAAAACTATACCATGGCCTGCCCCATCAGGGCTGACGACTGAATTACACTTCAATTATTGCTACAATTTTGCTACAGTCGCCATAAGCGCATAAAAATGGGACAGACCTAATTGTCTGTCCCTGTGTGACTTATGTAATAGCGGGGGCAGGATTCGAACCTACGACCTCCGGGTTATGAGCCCGACGAGCTACCAGACTGCTCTACCCCGCGATCATTTTCATTTTATAATCTACCAGACTGCAATAAATAAATCAATTACAGTTTGGCACGAATCTTTTCAGCAAGTTCTTCGGCTTTGCCTTGCGGATATTTAAACGCCGGCCAATGGTTAAAAACGCCATCACCGGTTTTTCTCGGTATCACATGAAAATGCAAATGTTCAACAAGCTGTCCTGCCGCCCTGCCGTTATTGCACAAAACATTATAGCCATCCGCTTCTGAAGCGGCAAAAACCGCAGCGGCAACCTTTGGCAAAACCGATGAAATACCGGCCATAACTTCCGGCGGACATTCATGTATCTTCGTATAATGCTGTTTTGGTATTACAAGGGTATGGCCATCACTTACAGGCCCAATATCCAGAAACGCCAAAACCTTTTCATCCTCATATATTTTAGAACAAGGTATTTGACCGGCGGCAATTTTGCAGAATATACAATCCATATCAGAAATTTTCAGCCTTTCGGCCTTAGTTTATCTTAGGCAATACTTATTCTATTGCTCTTTATCTTTCGGTTTTGCAGCCTTGGCGCTTTTCGCGGTTTTCTTTTTAGAGGCTTTCTTTTTGCCGCCCTTTTCCGATGCTTCAGGCTGGCTTTCCTGGCCGACCAGTTGCAGCAGAACAAGCGGGCTGTTATCGCCCAGCCGGGTTTTGGCCAGTTTTATAATTCTCGTATATCCGCCAGTCCTGTCAAGGTATCTTGGGCCGATTTCGCTGAATAGTTTACCGATAATAGTGCCTTTTTTCTTTACCTCGCCGTCAACTTCTTCGACAATAGCACGATTACCGAGCTGTGCTATTGCACGGCGTCTGGAAATCAAGTCGCCTTTCTTAGCAAGAGTTATAAGCTTCTCAACGAAACTTCTGACGTGCTTTGCCTTGGGCAGTGTTGTACTTATGGTTTCATGCTCAAAAAGGGAGGCAGCGAGATTCCTGCGCAATGCCACTCTATGTGCACTGGTTCGATTAAGTTGTCCGCCTGCAATTCTATGACGCATATTAGTTCATACCTCAAAAATCAATTAATTTTAATCAATATCGGTCATCCCGAGTGACAGCCCGATATCCGCAAGTTTACGGACAATCTCACGAAGGCTTGTCTTGCCGAAACTGCGAAGCTTCAGCAAATCCGCCTCTGTCATCCTGGCCAACTGCCCTACTGTATCAATATGGCTCGACTCGAGGCAATTGCTTGCACGAACACTTAAGTCAAGCTCCTGTATCGCCATCTTCAGCTTTTCGGTAAGCTGTTCATCTACTTTACTTTCTTCCTCTACTTCGCTGCTCTGCGACTCTTCAACTGTTTCGGCACCGATTTCAAAGTACTGTACGAACGGATTGACATGCTTGCGGAGTATTTTACCTGCTTCGACAAGAGCCATCTCAGGAGTAATTGAGCCGTCAGTCCATATTTCAAGAATCAGCCGGTCGTAGTTGGTCTTTTGTCCTACTCTCGTATCTTCAGTTTTATACCGTACTCGTACGACAGGTGAATAAACGGCATCAATTTCAATTCTGCCGACTTCCTGTTCGAATCTGTCCGACTCGGCAAGTCTTTCGCCGGCAGGCGAATAACCGCGGCCGGTTTCAACTGTCATTTCCATCGAGAACTTTACATTCTCGGTCAGTGTCACAAGGACAAGGTCTTTATTTATAATCTCAACAGAAGGATCGCACTGAATCTGTCCTGCAGTTACAACGCCTGCTTTGTCTGCGACGACTTTAATAACTTTCCTCTCAGGACAGGTCTTCCTGATAACAATATTCTTAACATTAAGGATAATCTCGGTTGCATCCTCCTTAACGCCATTCAGCGAAGCAAACTCATGGTCTGCGCCCGCTACTTTTACATTGGTTACCGCCGCGCCTTCAAGCGATGAAAGCAGAACACGTCTTAGACTGTTGCCGATTGTCGTGCCGAATCCATGTTCAAAAGGCTCAACGCGAAAAAGTCCATAATTGTCTGTTGAAATCTGGCTGTCCAGTTCAACACGTGTCGGAAGTTCCATTCCTCTCCAGGTTATTCTCATTTTTGGCCTCCTAAAAATGGGCAAATGTTCTCAGCGATTTCGACAGAGGCCTCTGTCTTTAAAAACCACTATCTGTAACCTGCCCGGTTATCATTTCATTTTAAAATATTATCTTGAACAGAACTCTATAACGAGCTGTTCTTCTATCGGCAACTGAACATCCTGCCTTGTCGGCAGTGCAACAACTGTAGCTGAAGGCTCTTTCGGGTCAAGCTGAAGCCAGCTTTGTGCAGTAAAGTTCGGATTTGTATCCAATTGCATCTTTACTCTCTTTTTGCTTTTTTCACTTTGCTTGACTGTTATCTTATCGCCGATACTTACCACATAATCGGAAATATCGACTTTTTTACCATTGATACGAATATGTCCGTGTGCAATTAACTGTCTTGCGGTCTTTCTCGATGGCGCAAAATTCAGTTTATAAACAACATTATCCAGCCGTCTCTCAAGCATACCGAGCAGAATTTCGCCGGTATTGCCTATGGTATGTTCAGCTTGTTCGATGTACCGCATAAACTGCGTTTCGCCAAGACCATAATAGCGTTTAACTTTCTGTTTTTCACGAAGACGAACACCGTAATCACTGCCTCTGCCGCGGCGCCAGCCGTGCATACCGGGAGCGACATTACGCTGACGTTTTTCAATCGGGCATTTACTGGTTTCGCAGCGAATACCCTTAAGCATCAGCTTCATACCTTCGCGACGGCACAACTTACAGGATGAATCAAGATAACGACCCATATTTTTATCTGCTCCAAAATCTATTCAGCATTAAACTCTTCTTCTTTTCGGCGGACGACAGCCATTGTGAGGGATAGGAGTAACATCTTCAATTGAAGATATTCTCAAACCGGCCGCCTGCATCGCCGATACCGCCGACTCACGACCAGAACCGGGGCCTTTGACTCTTACTTCTACTTCACGAACACCGGACCGCTTGGCGGCATTGGCGCACTTCTCTGCGGCTCTTTGCGCGGCAAAAGGCGTGCTTTTACGCGAACCTTTGAAGCCTACAGTCCCGGCCGAATCACGGCAGATAGTATCACCCTCGGTATCAGTTATTGTTATTAACGTGTTATTAAAGGTCGATTGAATATGAACGATCGCCTTTGCAACGTTTCTTCTTATTTTTCCTTTAGCCATTTAACAAAAATACCTCAAATATTATTATGTGCGTATTTCTTTTACACCCTTCTTGCCGGCAACAGTCTTTCTCTTGCCTTTTCTCGTACGGGCGTTACTCTGTGTCTGCTGACCTCTGACAGGCAATCCTTTACGATGCCTGATACCGCGGTAGCAGCCGATATCCTTGAGCCTGGCGATATCCTGAGAAACCTGCCTTCTGAGCTGACCTTCGACCGGATGATCACGGTCGATTATCTGGGCGATTCTGCTGACCTCATCTTCGGTAAGCTTGTTCGCGCGAACGTCCGGCTTTACGCCGACTTCGTTAAGTATCTTTCCCGCCAGATATTTCCCGATACCATGGATATACGTCAGCGAAATCAATATTATTTTGTCATTCGGTATATCAACACCAACTATACGCGGCATATTCAGTACTCCAATAAAAAAACAGCCTTAGCCTTGTCTCTGTTTGTGGCGCGGGTCTACAGAACAGATTACCCGCACAACGCCCTTGCGACGAATGACTTTGCAATTCTCGCATATTCGTTTTACAGAACTTCTTACTTTCATAACTCACCTTTCTGCTAATGTCGCAGAATTATTCTTCCTTTTGTTAAATCGTAAGGCGACATCTCGATCGTAACAGTATCGCCTGCAAGTATTCTTATAAAATGCATTCTCATTTTGCCGGAAACATGCGCTATAATCGCATGTCCATTCTGCAGTTCAACCCTGAACATTGCATTCGGCAGGGCTTCGAGAATTTTGCCCTCAACTATTATCGCATCCTTTTTTGACATATACCCATATGGCTGTTTATTTTGATGTCAACACATCACAGCCGTTTTCTGTTATAGCTATCGTATGCTCAAAATGAGCCGACGGCCTACCGTCCAGTGTGGCAACCGTCCAGCCGTCATTTAAAGTTACCACTTCACTCGTTCCCATATTAACCATGGGCTCAACGGCAAGAATCATTCCTTCCTGCAGAACAATGTCATGATTCAAAAGTTCTCTGCTCACAAAATTAGGAACTTTCGGGTCTTCATGCATCTGAGTACCTATTCCATGGCCTACGTAATCGGTAACCACTGCAAAACCTGCTGACTTAGCGATATTCTGCATCCGTCTTGCTATCTGGCTCCATTTTTCGCCCGGCCTGCTGTACTTAACCGCCGTATCGAGCATTTCAGCGGTAACATCCATAAGTCGCTGCTTTTCCCGGTCAATGGTCCCTATCGCGAATGTCATCGCGGCATCACCGCAATAACCTGCCAGCTTTGCACCGAAATCGACGCTGAGAATATCACCATCCCGCAGTTTCACTTTGTCCGACGGTATTCCATGAACTACCTGTTCATTGATTGAAGTACAAACTGCCGCAGGAAAGGCCTTATAGCCGTAAGGATTTTTCACGCCCTTAAAAAGAGCCAGGGCACCGGCACTTACGGTCATATCTTCAGCCATACGATTCAATTCGGCGGTACTCATTCCAACAACCGCGGACTGCTTTAATTTTAAAAGAACATCGGCGACAACCGCGCCGGCTTTTCTTATAAGCTCTACTTCTCTACGACTTCGTAGCGTTATAGCCATTTTCTCTGTCAAACCGATGCAAGACTGTCGAGCTCGGCAAATATCAATTCCGTTACCTCGCCAATCGACCTGCCGGCATCTATATCAAAAACTTCCCAGCCTTTGTCAGTATAATAACCTACCACTGCAGCAGTCTGCTGATGATAGGTTTCCAGTCTTTTCTTTACAACTTCCGGCTTATCATCTGTCCGCTGAACAAGTTTTTGTCCGCTGCATTTGTCACAAACGCCCTCAACTTTGGGCTTTAACGTATCTATATGATAAACCGCACCACAGGCAGGACAACTCCGTCTGCCGGTTATGCGTTTTTCCAAAATACTGTCGTCAATAACCAGATTCACAACAGCATCTATTTTTTTATCTTTTCGCGTCAGCTCTTCATCGAGTTCGGCCGCCTGTACGACTGTGCGCGGAAAACCATCCAGAACACAATTGCCTTTTGCCGATTCTATCGCGATGCCCATCATTTCTATTATTAACTTGTCAGGAACGAGCCGGCCCGAATCCATAAAATCCGCGGCCTTTTTACCCAACTCAGTTCCAGAAGCTCGCTGGCTTCTCAAAATATCACCGCTGGACAAATGAACCAGCCTGTACTTTTCCACAATCCGCTTGCACTGTGTGCCTTTTCCGGCTCCGGGCGGACCAAGCAGGATTATTACCATCCGCGCGCTCCCTTTATCCTGCCGCCTGAACTGAAACCGTCATAATTTCGCATTATCAGGTTGGCTTCTATTCTTTGCACCACATCGAGCGATACACTAACAACAATCAGCAGGCCTGTACCGCCGAAGAAAGACGCTACCTGCCAGTCAATATCGAGTCCCGGAAGCTGAGCGATGACCGTCGGTACAACCGCTATAATCGCCAAAAAAGCAGCTCCGTAAAATGTAATTCTCGCCATTACTGTTTCCAGATACTCGGCCGTCCTGTGTCCGGGACGAAGGCCGGGAATAAAACTGCCGGAGTTGCGGAGGTTCTTGGCCATTTCCTTGGGCTGAAACTGTACCGTTGTCCAGAAATACGAAAACAGAACTATGAGAACGATATACAAAACATTATATATATAAGCACCGGGATGAAGCGACATCGCTATATTTCCCAGTACTACCGAGTTGGCAAATTTCGGAATACTCAAAAGCTGGCCGAAAACTATCGGCGGAAACTGCATCAAGCTCGAAGCAAAAATTATTGGCATAACGCCGCCGTGATTTATTCTCAGCGGCAGATAATGCCTTTGGCCGCCGTACATTTTCATACCGCGCATCTGCTTGGCCTGTTGTACCGGTATTCGCCTTTGTCCCTGTGTTATCAATATCGCCCCTGCGACAACAAACACGAACGCTACTATCAGAAACACAATTTTCCCGGGACCATAAGTTCCCGCTGCAGTACCGGCGCCTACCGTAAACGAGGTATTCTGCCATACCCCGGCTAATGTACCGGGCATTCTCGCAACGATACCTGCCATAATCAAAAGACTTATTCCGTTTCCTATGCCGTATTCGTCAATCTGCTCACCGAGCCACATAAGAAATATCGTTCCGGTCGTCATACCGACAACGCCCAGAACAATTGTCGCACCTCCGAGTTCAGGATACGCGTAAGGCCGCATCATCTTCACAATCATCATCGACTGAACAAGGCATATCGGCACTGTAAGGTACCGGGTATACTCCTGTATCTTCTTATATCCTGTTTGCCCTTCTTCCTTTAGCTTTTTAAGCGAGGGCATAACTTCGCCCAGCAGCATAAGGATAATTGAAGCGGTGATGTAAGGCATAATGCCCAGACCGAACAAACTGCTTTTTCGGAATTCACCGCCGCTAAGCATCTGCAGATGTTCCATCGCTCTGCTGATGGGGCTGTCCTGGTCCCGCTGCTGAGAAGCGCCTATTAATCGAAGCGTATCTATGCCGGGTATGGAAATATGAAACCCGACACGGTAAATTATCAGCAGCGCTATCGTAAACAACACCTTGTTCCGCAAATCAGGAATCTTAAATATACTCGCAGCAGCACTAAACATTTGTCTTCCTTGTCAATTTATTACGCCACAATTTTAGCTTCTCCGCCGCAGCTCAATATCTTGTCATGGGCGGCCTTGCTGTATTTATGAGCGATTACCTGCAGTTTCTTTGTAAGCTCGCCGTCTCCGAGGACTTTAACCCTGCTTGTGATACTGTCGACAAGTCCCGCATTGAAAAGCATTTTGGCATCAATCACAGAACCATCATCGAATCTGTCAAGTTGCGATACGTTTACTACTTCATATCTGCAGGCAAAATTAAAATTGCTGAAACCGCGCTTCGGAAGCCTTCTGAACAGAGGCATTGAGCCGCCTTCATAGCCGAGCTTGCGTTTGGCGCCTGCTCTGCTTAGACTGCCTTTGTGGCCTCTGCCGCTGGTCTTGCCATGACCTGAGCCGATGCCTCGAGCAATTCTCTTTCGACGTTTTTTACCGCCTGCTATTGAAGTTATTTCATGACTTAGCATAACTTCATCACCACCTTTTCACCGGTTCGACAGCAACTCCGCGAACCTGCCCTATCGACTGTGGGTCGCGAAGTTTCAATAAACCGTCTAATGTAGCTTTAACAACATTCTTTGTAGTCGTACTGCCGTAGACTTTCGTCAGCACATCGTGAACGCCGGCAAGTTCCAGTACCGCTCTGGCTCCGGCACCGGCAATAACTCCTGTTCCAGGGCTTGCAGGTATTAACGTTATTTTTGTCGCGCCGAACTTACCCATAATCTGATGCGGTATGGTTTGACCGTTCAGCGTAACTCTGTACATACTCTTGCGAGCATCTTTTACAGCTTTATCAACGGCCATAGGCACTTCTTTTGCCTTGCCATAACCGATTCCAACCCTTCCGGTACGGTCGCCCACAGCTACCATCGCTGCGAAACTGAACCGTCTGCCGCCCTTAACCACCTTGGCACAACGGAAAACCTTTATTACCGTATCCTCAATAGGGCTGTCCGGACTATTCGATATTTTTAACTCTTCTGCCAATTCGATATCTCCAAATTTTGCTTACTAAAAAACGAGCCCTGCTTCTCTGGCCGCTTCAGCAAGCGCCTTGATTCTGCCATGATAACGATACCGATTTCTATCAAACTTTACACATTTGATTCCAACCTGCATTGCCTGTTTTGCAATCTCAGAGCCGACAATCTTTGCCGCCGCGATATTGCCTGTCTTTTTCAGGCTGTCAGGAACCGTTCCGCTCCTGGTACCGGCCGATGCAAGCGTAACAGACGCTACATCATCTATAATCTGTGCATAGATGTGTCGATTCGAGCGAAAAACACTCAGACGAGGTCTTTCCTGTGTACCGAGCACTTTCTTGTGGACTCGAAGTTTCCTTCTTATTCTTGACTTTTGTATTCTATCAATCTGCATAAACAAATCTCATTATAAAAAACAGAACCAGATTATGCTGCACCGCTGGCAAAGGCCTTGCCGGCCTTCCTGCGTATATGCTCACCGGAATAACGTATTCCCTTGCCCTGATAAGGCTCAGGAGGCCGTACTTTTCTGACATCGGCGGCAAACTGTCCAAGGTCACGCTTTTCGTAACTTGTAATAGTAAACTTCGCCGGCGTATCATTTCCCTTTGTCGCAGGTACCTCTATTACAACCTTGACAGTTTTGGGTATTTTCACCTGGGCAGGATTCGCAAAGCCAACCGTCAAAACCAGATTGCCGGCCTGCTCTTTTACATTATAGCCTGTCCCGTATATTTCCATTTTCTTTTCAAAACCCTTGCTGACGCCTGTTACCATATTGTTCAGCAGCGCCCTGGTCGTACCGTACATCGCTCTTTCCAGCCGGCCTTCAGGACGGGTATTTTCAACTATAATTTTTTTACCGTCGCCATCGAGCTTGACACTGATTTGCGGATGACGCGTTATCTCAAGACTGCCTTTGGGGCCACTAACCTTGACGGTTCGGCCGGCCATTTCAATCTTCACGCCAGACGGTATATTAATTGCTTTTTTTCCGATTCTACTCATCAGCTCACCGTACAAAGTATTTCGCCGCTTACGTTTTCCTTGCGGCATTGTCCGTCAGTCATAATGCCCTTGTTCGTTGACATAATTACTATGCCCATACCGTTCAGAACACAAGGCAGTTTGTCAACTGGAAGATAAACTCTTCTTCCGGTCTTGCTTATCCTTTTGATTTCACTTATCGCAGGCGATCCGTCCTCTGCGTATTTAAGCTCTATCCGCAAAAGGCCTTGTTTGCAGGCATCGTCAATCTTGTCGAAGCCTGTTATATAACCTTCGTTCTGCAGAACCTGAGCCAGACCCCGGGCTATCTTGGACATTTTAATCATAACATGACTATGTCCAGCCTTGCCGGCGTTTCGTATTCTCGTAAGCATATCCGCTATCGGATCACTGTGCATTTGACAATTCCTGTATCAAACCTGAATTTCGTTTATTAACTTGTTTATTTACTTACCAGCTTGCTTTCTTAAGGCCTGGTATCTTGCCTTCAGACGCTAATTTTCTGAGACACAATCTGCAAATTTTGAATTTCTTATAAACCGCTCTGGCTCTGCCGCAAAGTTGACAGCGGGTATAAGCCCTCGTTTTAAACTTCGGTTTCTTATTACTTTTATTTACAAGAGCTTTTGTCGTCATTAAATACTCTCCCTGAATGGCATGCCAAACAGTTTCAGCATTTCTTTTGCTTCGTCGTTCGTTTTGGCTGTCGTTACAAACGTTATATGCATTCCCTGAACATTTTCCACTTTCGCCGAATCAATCTCAGGGAACACGGTCTGCTCGCTCATACCCATCGAATAATTGCCGCGGCCGTCAAAACTGTTCGGATTAAGTCCGCGAAAGTCTTTTACTCGCGGTATCGCAAGGTTAATCAGCCTGTCCATAAATTCATACATCCGCATGCCGCGAAGCGTAACCTTGAGTCCCGTCGACTCACCTTCTCTTACCTTGAAATTAGAAACGCTCTTCTTGGCCTTGCAGACAAGAGGTTTCTGGCCTGCTATCAGCGTCAAATCCTGCAAAGCGCTTTCAAGAAATTTCTTGTCCTGCGTCGCCTTGCCTACGCCCATAGCGATAATAATCTTTGTCATTCTCGGCACTGCCATGAAGCTTTTGTAGCCGTATTTTTCCCGCAGTGACGGGATTACTTTCGATTTATATAAGTCTCTCAACCTTGCCATATGCAAAACTTTCTAATTTAGCGGACAACCTGTCCGGTCAAGCCTTTCTCAAAATACCAATTTCAGCGCCATCTACGGCAACTCTTTTTTTAACGCCCTTACTGTCAGTCGTAAACTTCACTCTTGTGCCCTTGGAAGTCTTCGGATTCAGCGGAAGAATATTGCTTATATGCAACGACTGTTCAATCTGAATCCTGCCTCCCTGCGGATATTTTCTCGAAGGCTTTACGTGTTTATAACGCCTGTTAACGCCCTCAACAATAACCCTGCTTTTCGAAGGCATAACACGCATTACTTTGCCGGTCGTTCCCTTATGAGCTCCGGCAACCACTTCCACCATATCGCCTTTTTTAATATGTCTTGCCATTTAGACGACCTCACTGGCGAGAGAAACAATTTTCATAAAATTCTTTTCTCTCAATTCTCTTGCTACGGCGCCGAATATTCTTGTTCCTACCGGATTGCCGTCGGCGTCTATAATCACTGCCGCGTTATTATCGAATTTTACATAACTGCCGTCAGGCCGGCGAATCTGTCTCTTTGTGCGAATTATCACGCATCTGTAAACTTTCTTCCTGTCAAGCTGACAAGTCGGCAGAGACTTTTTTAACGCCACGCAAATAATGTCGCCTATCGACGCGGTACAGCGCGTGAACTTGCCAAGCCGAGAAGCGCTGCGGCCGGGTACCAGAACACACTGTGCCCGTTTGGCGCCGGAATTATCAGCAATATCAATCATTGTTCTCTGTTGAATCAACGCTCTATCCTTTAATACCGAAAAAGTTAAACTTGCTCTTGTGCCTTTTGCACTATCTGTACCAGACGCCAGCTCTTGGTCTTGCTCATCGGCCTGCACTCGGTAACCTCAACCAGATCACCGATACCGGCCAGATTTTTTTCATCATGAACACCAAGCTTGGTACTCTTCCTGATAAACTTTCCATATACAGGATGCTTGACCCTGTATTTCAGTTCAATCCTGATGCTTTTATCGCCGCTGCGGCTGATAACAACTCCGCGAACTGTTCTTCTTTGTTTTCTTTGGCCTTCCATTTACATCAGCCCTTCAACTGGCTCTGTTTCATAATTGTTTTGAACCTGGCGATATCTCGCCTCATATTCTGCAGTAACTGAGTATTCTCGAGCTTTTCTGTTTCAGCCCTTGTGCGGAGATTGAACAGATCCTTTTCGAGCTTTTCCAGCTCGCTCTGTCTTTCGTCCGGTCTCATTTCTCTTATCTCTGATGCCTTCATCATTACACCTTAAACTGAATGCCTTCTGGTAACTAATCTGCACTTAATCGGCATTTTATGTGCCACTCGTGCCAGTGCACGCTTGGCAATATCTTCGGCGATACCGCCGATTTCAAACATTACCGTTCCCGGCTTTACACAGGCAACCCATTGTTCTACTTCCGCTTTGCCTTTTCCCATTCTTGTTTCCAGAGGCTTCTTGGTTATGGATTTGCTCGGGAATATTCTTATATAAACTTTGCCGGACCTGTGCAAAAAGTGAGATGCGGCAACTCTGCCCGCTTCAATCTGCCTTCCGGTTATCCAGCTCAATTCCAGTGCCTGCAGTCCGTATTCGCCAAAAGCAACGTAATTCATTCTCGTCGCTTTGCCTTTCATTCGGCCGCGCTGGCTTTTACGATACTTCACTCTTTTTGGCATAAGTGCCATGTATATTTCCTTACTCTATAGTTTGTTATGCTTCAGTTTTTTTAATCTCTGGTGCCGGGGCAGTTTCTGTTACAGGGGCCGCCGCCTGCGGCTGGCTTGAACCGGCCTGACCGCCTGATGGAGTTCCTGCCTGTCTCGACATCCTTCTCGTTGACCGCGGCCTATGAAGCGTCTTTTTAACGCCTTGGTCCTGTTCTTCGTGGCTGCTGCCGTATTTACCTTTATAAATCCATACCTTAATTCCGATAACTCCGTAAGTCGTTACCGCGCCAACTGAAGCATAATCAACATCTGCGTCAATTGTATGCAGCGGAATACTGCCTTCCATCTGTGTTTCCTTACGGGCCATTTCAGCGCCGCCGAGTCGTCCGGAACAGATAATCTTTACTCCCTTTGCGCCAGCCTGCATCGCAAGCTCGCACTGCTGTTTCATCGCTTTACGGAAAGAGACCCTTTTCTTCATCTGTTCGGCTACTGCTTCGCCGGTCAGTTTCGCATCGAGCGATGGTTCTCTTATTTCCATAACATTGACCGTAACCTGCCTGTCAATCAATTCCTCAAGGTCGTGCCTGAGTTTGTCAACTTCAGCTCCGCGAGGTCCTATCACCATTCCAGGTCTGGCCGTATGAAGCGTAACTTTCACTTCATTTCGAGTTCTTGCTATCTCAACTTTAGACACCGCTGCAAAAGGCGGCTGCTTGTTGAATTTCTTATCGATATAATTACGAATACGCTGATCTTCTACCAGCATCTGGCCATAGTTAGCCTTAGGTGCAAACCAGGTGCTCTGCCACGGCAATCTTATGCCGGTCCTGAAACCTATTGGCTGTACTTTTTGACCCATATATTCCTTTCGTACATTTTTTACGTCAAACGCAGCCGTTTAACGAGTTCTATATCTACTTCTCAGTCACAGCAACATGAATGTGACTGGCCATTTTCCTGATTCGATGAGCCCTGCCTCTGTCCTTGGCTATCCATCTCTTTGTGCCGACTCTCAGGCCTGCTCCGTCAACACGAGCAAGACAAACATAAAGACTCTCGACATCTGCCGAGTTTTCATCTGCATTCGCTACCGCGCTTTTCAGCGCCTTTTCAATCATCGCTGCTGCCCGTTTATGGGTGAACTTGAGCAAATCGAGCGCTTCCTGTGCATTTCTGCCTGAAATCAACTGCGTAACAAGTCCGGCTTTTCGCGGCGAAGTAGGAGCGTATTTTACCGAGCAATGCCATTCGGATATCTTTACAGCTTCGACGCCGAGCGCCTTTGATATGGCTTCCACGTCCGCTGTTCTCGGAATCGGCCTAAGCAATCCTTTGCGCCAATTTTTCAAAGCGCTTATTGCCTTTGCTTTATCCAGTCCGGGCCGTACCATCTTCTCTGCCAGCTCCGCTACGCTTATACCTGTCGATTTAATAATTTTATCAAGCTTTTTTGCGCTTAACATCGCTTCGTCCTATTCTTTGGCTACCGCTTTACTGCCCGAATGTCCCTTGAACGTACGTGTCAATGAAAATTCGCCAAGCTTATGCCCGACCATTTCTTCTGTAATAAAAACCTTATGAAACATCTTGCCGTTATGAACAAGAAAGGTATAACCGACAAATTCCGGAACAACTGTGCTTCGTCGTGACCAGGTTTTGATAGGCTCTTTATTGCCCATCTGAATCTGCTTCACAACCTTCTGCAAAAGCTTCGCATCTACATACGGCCCTTTTTTAAGCGATCGTCCCATTATTGCCTATTGCCTCAAATTCAATTTAATTTACTTATATTACTAATTGTACGCCGCGATTGGTTTTTCTTCTGCGGACAATTCTTCTGTTGCTTGTTTTACGCGGGCTTCGCGTCTTGCCGCCCTTGGCAAGAAGACCTGTCGGAGAACACGGATGTCTTCCGCCGTTGGCTCTGCCTTCGCCGCCGCCCATCGGATGAGCGACTGGGTTCTGGGCTTTGCCGCGAACGTGCGGCCGACGGCCTGTATGACGCCATCTGCCTGCTTTACCAATCTTTATATTCTGATAATCGGGATTGCTCAATGTGCCTATTGTCGCTCGGCACTCAACCCGTAACATTCTCATTTCGCCGCTGGGCAAAATCACTGTGGCCCAGGCGCCTTCTCTGGCCATCAGTCTCGCTGAAAGACCGGCGCCTCTTACGAGTTTGCCGCCCTGGCCCGCTGTCATCTCTATATTATGAATTTCAACTCCGACAGGTATCGAACCGAGTGGCATAGTATTGCCGACCTGTGGTTCAACTACCTGGCCGCTCTCTATCTTCTGGCCGACCATCAACCCCTGCGGAGAAAGAATATATCGTTTTTCACCGTCATCATAAGATACGAGAGAAATAAAACAATTTCTGTTCGGATCATATTCCACCGTCTCTACTGTCGCGGGCATATTGTCTTTGTTGCGCTTGAAATCGATAATTCTGTAAAGCTTTCTTGCGCCGCCGCCACGAAAACGACAGGTTGTTACGCCCTGATTGTTTTTGCCGCCGTATTTCTTTATTCTTACACAGAGACTCTTCTGCGGACGTTCGGCCGTCAGTTCTGCATAATCGTTCACCGACTGATTTCGTCGTCCGTTTGACGTAGGTTTATATATTCTAATGCCCATAATTATTTACCTGCCTGACCCTATCAGAACAAATCTATATGATACTGTTCGTCCAGCACGACAACCGCTTTTTTCCAGTCCGACTTCTGACCCATAAATCTGCCTTTACGGCGTTTCTTGCCTTTGCGGTTGGCAGTGCGAACATCTTTCACTTTTACGCTGTACAGCCGTTCGATGGCAGCCTTTATCTGTGGCTTGTTTGCGCCTACATTCACCTCGAAAGCGTACGCATTTTTTACATTCGCAAAATGTGTACTCTGCTCGGTTACTAACGGCTTCACTACTATTTCATGGTCATCCATTTTACTATCCGCTAAAAGCTTTAGTTGCTCTGCTTATCTTTATCAATCAACGCCAGGAATGCTTCTTTCGTAAAAAGCATTTTCTGTCTGTTGCATATATCGCCGGCGTTAAGGTCCGCCACTTTTATAACTGCTATGCCCGGCAGATTTCTTGCCGACTTATAAATATTCACATCCGGCTGGCCTATCGTCACAAGGCAGCTTCTGTCAATTTTCAGATTCCCCAGTATTTTCACGAAATCCTTTGTTTTCGGCTGTTCGAACTTCAATTCGTCGATAATAACTATATTTCCAACCTGGAGTTTGGAAAGTATCGCCGAATTCATTGCCAGTTTTTTCTGTTTCTTCGGCATATCTTTCCCGAAATCTCTGGCAACCTTGGCGAATATCACACCGCCGCCTCTGCGAACGCCTGTTCTTACAGTACCGGCACGGGCGTTACCTGTGCCTTTTTGGCGGTAAATCTTTCTCGTTGAGCCTTCGATCATACCTCTGCTTTTTGTCGCTGCGGTTCCGACTCGTTTGTTGGCGTGATACATTACAATCGCCTGCTTGAGCAGTGTGTACCTGACACGTCCGCCGAGAATCGCCTCATCAACCTGCAGGCTTTCGATTTCCTGGCCCTTTTTATTATGTATAGAGACTGTAATCATATATATAGCTTAAAAAAAATACCTATTTCTTGCCCTTGCTCTGTTTTACTATTACGTATCCGCCGCAAGGCCCCGGTATGGAACCTTTGACGACAAGTATATTCTTCTCTGCGTCAACGCTTACGAGCGTGAGATTTTTGTTTGTTATTCTGACGTCGCCCATATGCCCGCCCATGCGTTTGCCTTTTGCCGGATGTCCGCCCCAGCCTCTGTTGGCTGTGTGACCTGCGATAGAACCGGGAGCACGATGTTTTCGCTCGGTGCCGTGACTTGCCGGAAAACCGCCGAAGCCGTGCCGCTTCATAACGCCTGCGAATCCCTTGCCCTTGCTTGTGCCGGTAACATCGACATATTTCACTTCCGCAAACGCCTCAACTGTTACAACATCGCCTGCGTTGTATGTAGATGGCGTCTGGCCAAGTCTTGACTCTCTGATAAATCTTTTAGAAACAGTATTGGCCTTTTTCGCGTGACCTTCGGCAGGTTTTTTTATACGGCTGGCTTTGACATCGTCGAAACCCATCTGCACGGCATTATAGCCGTCAGTCTCAACGGTCTTTACCTGCATAACCGTACAGGGTCCTGCCTGTATAACGGTCACAGGCCACATTTTGCCGGCTTCGTTATAAACCTGTGTTATTCCAACTTTTTTTCCAACAAGCATCATAATTTAAAATGACCTCTTTGCTGTCGCTTAAAAAGAAAAACGTAAAGTACACTATGCACTTTACGTTTTCTGTTATCTATTTATGCCTTAATCTTTACAAACACACCGGCCGGCACAACAAGACGATTCAGAGCCTCTACGGTCCTTGCGTTGGCTTCGTAGATGTCTATCAACCGCTTATGTGTGCGCATCTCAAACTGCTCCCGACTTTTCTTGTCTACGTGCGGACTTCGCAGAACTGTATATCTTTCTATCCGCGTCGGAAGCGGTATCGGACCGCTTACACGAGCATTCGTCCTGCGAGCCTGTTCCACTATTTCTTTAGCGGAGGTATCAAGTGCCCGCGGGTCATACGCTTCCATTCTTATTCGAATTCTTTCTGTTTCAACTGCCATATCAGCTCTCTAAAGAAAAGCTTAAAGCAAAATTCCGATTCGTCGGAATTTACAAAACCCATTGCCGCTGGCTCTGCCAGAGGCGAAAACGTAGAAGGATACTCTTGGAAAACTAAAAAATCAACTATATTCCAGATTTTCAGGGCTAAAAATGCGCATTTTTCATAAAAATATGCATTTTTCAGCTATAATTATCCAAAAGGAGATAAACAATATCGTCTGATACTTTTGCGACTAAACCGCTATGGGGCCGTTCAATCGACAGTAGTTTCACTTCTGATATGTTTATCAGCCCAACTCGGAACGCATCCCGATAAAACCGAGACGCTCGCTACGGCTGAGGAATTAAGGTTTATACCAGATATATTTAATAAGGTCAATAGCCTGTTAATATTTTTTCTGAAATTTGTTCAGGAACTTTTTCGTATGTCAGCGGCTCCATCACAAAACTGCCTCGTCCGCTGGTCATACCACGCAATTCGCTCGAATAACCAAACATCTCAGACAGCGGAACTTTCGCATCAATCGTCCTCATCTTACCGTGCATACGGGAGTCCGTTATCATTCCGCGCTTACTTATAATATTGCCCTGTATAGCACCATAATCGGAATCAGGTATTATTACCTCCAGTTTCATAATCGGCTCAAGCAGAATACTTCCGGCTTTTCTGAAGGCCTCACGAACGGCAATAACCGCGGCCTGTTCAAAGGCAAGCTCCGAAGAATCGACGGTATGGAATGAACCGTCTATCAGTGTAACTCTTGCTCCAACAACAGGATAACCCGCAAGCTCGCCGCTGGTAAACGCCTCTTTTACACCGCTTTCAACCGCCGGTATATATTCTCTCGGAATCGAACCACCAATTATTTTGTTTACAAATTCTACCTGTTTTAGATAGTTTCCAGTCTCGTCCAGCAACGGCTCGGCCGTAATAACCACATGACCGTACTGACCGTGTCCGCCTGTCTGACGAACAAATTTACCTTCCTGTTCAACCTTCTTTGTTATCGCCTCTCTGTATGCAACCTTTGGTCTTCCGACCTTAACATTAATTTTCATATCCCTTGTGAGACGATGCTGCAAAATTTCGAGATGCAGTTCGCCCATTCCGCTGATTATTGTCTGTCCAGTTTCAGTATCATATTTACACTGGAACGTTGGGTCTTCCTTTCTCAACGCGGCAAGCCCGATAGAAAGTTTGTCCCTGTCGCCGCCGCTCTGCGGCTCAATCGACATACTTATAACCGCGTCAGGAAATTTAATACTTTCGAGTATTACAGGGCTCTTCGTATCACAGACGGTATCGCCGGTAATAGTATCCTTAAGTCCGACACAGGCCACGATATCGCCCGCCCTGACAGAATCCACAATCTCTCTGCTTCCGGCGTGCATCTTGAAAAGCCGGGTTATGTTTTCCTTGCAGTTGCGATTCGTATTCAAAACCCTTGTGCCGCTCTTTAGCGTGCCCTGATAAATCCTGAGAAAATAAAGGTCGCCATGCTTGTCGTTTATTATTTTAAATGCCAGCGCGACAAAACTTTTGTGCGGGTCGCATTTGAGCTTTATCTTGTGTTCCGCGTCGCCGGGCTTTTGTCCGATTATCTCTGGCCTGTCGAGAGGCGAAGGAAAATATTTACCAATACCGTCAAGAAGTCTTTGCACGCCGATATATTTCAGAGCGGAGCCGCAAAAAACAGGATTAAGCTTTCCTATCAGCGTGCCCTTTCTAATCGCTTTATGTATCAGTTCTTCGTCAATATGCTCGTTGTGAACGTATTTATCCATAAGATGCTCGTCGAATTCGGCAAGATGTTCGAGCATATCGTGACGCCATTTTTCGGCGTTGTCTTTTAAATCGTCCGGTATCGTGCGCTCTTCGAAGCTTGCGCCGAGCTTTTCGGCTTTGTAGTAAACGGCCTTCATAGTAATAAGGTCGATAAGACCCTCGAATATCGATTCGGCCCCGATTGGTATCTGAAGGCAGACCGGATGAGCGGCAAGTTTGTCTCTTATGCTCGTAATGGACATTTCAAAATCGGCGCCGAGCTTGTCCATTTTGTTAATAAAACAAATCGTCGGCAGATTATATTTCTGGCCCTGACGCCAGACAGTTTCGCTCTGTGCCTGAACGCCTTCGGATGCGTCGAAGACGGCAATTGCGCCATCGAGAACACGAAGTGAACGTTCGACTTCAGCGGTGAAATCCACGTGGCCGGGCGTATCTATAAGGTTAAAGACCCAATTCTTCCAGGGACAGGTAGTAGCGGCGCTGGTAATTGTAATGCCGCGCTGCTGTTCTTCTTCGAGGTAATCCATAACGGCTGTACCGTCGTGGACTTCGCCCATTTTGTATGTTCTGCCGGTATAAAATAGAACGCGTTCGGAAAATGTGGTTTTGCCGGCGTCAATGTGCGCCATTACTCCGATGTTACGAATGTTTTTTAGTGACTCTGGCATATATAAATCTTAATTCTTTCTATAAAATACAATTTTAATCCCGAACATCGGGACGGAATGTAAAAATGCCACGGTTAAATGTTCAAATCCAACCGTGGCATTTATTATTTTATGTTTACTACCAGGCGAAATGGGCGAAGGCTTTATTGGCCTCTGCCATTTTGTGGATATTCTCACGAGTTGTCATAGCGCCGCCTTGTTTGTTATAGGCATCAAACAGTTCTGCAGCAAGTTTGTCACTCATGCCTCTTCCTTTTTTGCCGCGAGATGCCGCTAATATCCAGCGAAAAGCAAGCGACTGCTGTCTTTTCGGATTTACAGGCATAGGTACCTGATAGCTCGCACCGCCGACACGTTTTGAACGAACTTCAAGATGAGGTTTAACGTTATTTATCGCCGTTTCGAATATCTCGAGCGGACTGACGTCTTTTATCTTTTTACTGACCGCTTCCATCGCGTCGTAGAATATCTGCTGAGCAACGCTTTTTTTGCCCTGCCACATCATCGAGTTGATGAACTTCGCAGCCAGCTTGCTGTTAAATTTCGCGTCCGGCTTTAACTGTTTGGCCGAAGCTGTAAACTTTTTTGCCATATATTAACCTTTCTTTGCTCCATATTTACTGCGGCTGCGTTTTCTGTTTGCTACGCCTGCCGAATCAAGTGTGCCGCGAACTATATGATAACGTACGCCGGGCAAATCCCTGACCCTGCCGCCTCTGATAAGAACCGTGCTGTGTTCCTGCAGATTATGGTCTATGCCCGGAATATAAGCAGTAACTTCCTTGCCGTTGGTAAGTCTTACACGGGCGATTTTACGCAATGCAGAGTTCGGCTTCTTGGGCGTTTGCGTCCTGACTATCAGGCACACGCCGCGCTTCTGCGGCGATCCGGATATATCAGATACGCGCTTTTTCCCTTTTCCGCCTCTGCCTTGTTTCACTAACTGATTTATTGTTGGCATTATTTACTCCAATTAAGATATCGTTTTCGGTACAGGTAACGGTAAAGTCGCGTTAATAGGTCTCGGTTTCGTTCACGTCACCTGCAACAAAACCAAAAACATGACGTTACCGATACCGATATCTATACCTACAACGTTAATTCCAATATTAAATTTTCAATTTACTCTAATCCTAACGCCGCTCTTGCAGCCGCTTCAGCCTGGGCTTCGGCATCGTGGGTTTCCTTAAGCTCTGCCAGTTCTTTTGGCAGCGGAGCCTTGGCAAGGTGTTTTACCTTCATTTCAAGGTGCGGCCTGAACGCTGTGCCTGCCGGTATCAAATGTCCCAGTATGACGTTTTCCTTCAGACCGAGCAATTCGTCTACTTTACCACCAAGAGCCGCTTCAGTCAAGACTTTGGTCGTTTCCTGGAAGCTGGCTGCCGAAATAAAGCTTTCAGACTGCAAAGAAGCCTTCGTTATACCCATAAGAAGCGTTTTTGCTGTCGCAGGTCTCGGTTTTTTGCCCTTTGCGGGTGATCCGCCGAGTTTTTCAACTTTCTCGTTGGCCTGCTCTATTTGAGCCTTGGTATAAACCTGACCGACTACAAGGTCTGTCTCGCCGGCATCGGCAATCTTCAATCCCTGGGCAAGTTCTTCGTTAGTCTTGCGGAATGTGTGTTTTTGCACAATATCGCCCGGCAGGAAATTGCTGTCGCCGACTGTCTCGATTTCAACTTTCTGCAGCATATGCGAAAGGATAACTTCAATATGCTTATCGTTGATACCTACATTCTGTGAACGATAAACATTTTGAACTTCGGCCAGCAGATATTTCTGCAGGGCTTCTTCACCCTTTATCCTGAGAATATCATGCGGAACAAGAGGACCATCTGTCAGCGGATCGCCGGCCTCTACAATATCGCCGGTATGAACATTCAAATGTCTGTCACGAGGAACATGATGTTCCTTTTCCATCTTTTCGCTGCGGATAATAATGGTCATTTTGCCGCGGCGTTTATCGCTCTTAAGCTCTACACGGCCGCTGATTTCCGCCATTGCTGCCGGTTCTTTCGGTTTGCGTGCCTCGAAAATTTCAGTTACACGCGGCAGACCGCCGGTAATATCCTGCGTACCTGCCTGGCCGCGGGGCTGTCGGGCGAGAAGCTGACCGGCCTGAACCTTCTGGCCTTCGAGAACTTCAATTCTTGCCTTTGCGGGCAGATAATGAACGTCGAGTATCTTGCCGCTTTCGTCTTCTATAATAACCTGCGGATGCTTATCGCCTTTATGCTCTATAACTACAGGTTTGCCTTTTTGGCCCTTGCGCTCTTCTTCGACCTGCATTGTTTCGCCTTCGACAACATCGACAAAACGAATTATGCCGCCGATTTCAGCGAGAATAGGAACTCTGTGCGGGTCCCAGCCGAACAATTTCGCTCTGGCCTTGACCTGTTCGCCGTCTTTTACGTTAATTGTAGCGCCATAAGGCACTTTGAATTTATCGTATTCTCTGCCCTTTTCATCGACCAGCGCCATTTCGCCGTTTCGTTTAAGAGCTATCAATTGTTCTGTGCCGTCTTCCATCTTTATAGGAACGACGTTAAGGTCGCGATACTGGATAACGCCGTCTCTCGGCGACTTCTGGTCGCTTTCGAGAATCGCACGAGATGCGATACCGCCGGTATGGAACGTACGCATTGTAAGCTGTGTGCCGGGCTCGCCGATTGACTGGGCCGCGATTATACCGACAGCCATACCTTCTTCGACAAGTCTGGAAGTTCCCAAATCCCAGCCGTAGCACTTTGCACAAACGCCCAGAGCGCTGTCGCACGTCAGTGAGCTTCTTATACGAATCGACTCAAGACCGAGCGATTCGATTTTTTCAGCCGCCTGATGTGTTATAACTTCATTTTCACGGACAATCATTTCATCCGTTATCGGGTTACGTATATTATCGCGTGCGGTTCTGCCGATAATCAGCTCTCTCAATGGCACTTCAACCTGCTCGCCTTTATACAGCGTGGTCTTTGTTATGCCCTGGAGTGTGCCGCAATCGATTTCATTTACAATTACGTTCTGCGCGACATCGGCAAGTTTCCTTGTCAGGTAACCTGAATCTGCCGTCTTTAATGCCGTATCTGCAAGACCTTTTCTTGCTCCGTGTGTTGAACTGAAATATTCGAGAACGTTAAGACCTTCACGGAAGTTGGACTTAATTGGTGTTTCGATAATTTCGCCGCTCGGCTTTGCCATAAGGGCTCGCATACCTGCAAGCTGCTGTATTTGGTCGACGCTGCCTCTTGCACCGGAATCGCTCATCAGGAATATCGGGTTCAAATACGGTTTGCCTTTGCGAACGTCGTTTTTCAAACCCTGCATCATCGCGCCGGTTACGGCTACACGGGCATGTGTCCAGGCATCGATTACCTGGTTGTATCTTTCACCTTCGGTAAGAACGCCTTCATTGTAGTTTTTATGAATTCGGTCAATTATCTTCTGTGTACGGTCGATAATATCCTGCTTCTCAGGCGGTACTCTCAAATCCATAACACCGAAGCTCAATCCCGCCAGCGTCGAATACTTAAAGCCGAGTTCCTTCAAATCATCCAGAAGGTCGAGGCTCTTCCTGCCGTCAGCCATCGCGAAGCAATCATGAATTACAAGTTTGAGTGTTTTCTGCGTCATCAGAATATTATAGAACGGCAGTTCCTTCGGCAGTACTTCATTGAAAATGCATCTGCCCGGCGTGGTCGTAATTACTCCTGTACTTTTACTGGTACCGGTATCTGCAACAACCCTTCTGCCTTTTGCAATCCTTACTTTAACTCTTGCGTGAATGCTCGCCTTGCCAAGTTCGTATGCCGTTATCGCTTCGAACGGAGAACCGAAAAGCATGCCTTCGCCTTTTTCGTCACTTTTTTCAGCGGTGATATAATAATTACCAAGCACGATATCCTGTGAAGGTCCGACCATTGGCGCGCCGTTTGCCGGTGAGAAAACGTTATTGGTTGCCATTATCAGCGTATGCGTCTCAACCTGCGCTTCTATACTTAACGGCAGATGTACTGCCATCTGGTCGCCGTCGAAGTCGGCGTTGAAACCTTTGCACACCAGCGGATGAAGCATTATGGCGTTGCCTTCGACCAGTACCGGTTCGAAAGCCTGGATGCCCATTCTATGCAGTGTAGGTGCACGGTTGAGCATAACAGGATGCTGATGAATAACCTTTTCGAGAATATCCCATACCTGCTCGTCACGTCTTTCGAGCATTCGTTTTGCGCTTTTTATAGTATCGGCGAAACCCCTGTCTTTCAGCTCGCGAATAATAAACGGTTGAAAAAGTTCAAGGGCGATTTTCTTCGGCAGACCGCACTGATGCAGTTTAAGATGAGGCCCGACGACGATAACTGAACGTGCCGAGTAATCGACTCTTTTGCCGAGCAGATTTTCACGGAACCTGCCCTGCTTGCCTTTTATCATATCCGTCAGACTCTTCAGCGGTCTGTTGTTGCTGCCGAGTACTGGTCTTCTGCATCTGCCGTTATCGAACAGCGCGTCAACTGCCTGCTGAAGCATTCTTTTTTCGTTGCGGATAATAACTTCAGGAGCGTTAAGGTCCATCAGTTTTTTAAGTCTGTTATTTCTATTGATAATTCTTCTGTAAAGGTCGTTAAGGTCGCTTGTCGCGAAGTTGCCGCTTTCAAGCATAACCAGCGGCCGCAAATCAGGCGGTATGACCGGCACTACATCCAGCACCATCCATTCCGGCTTGTTCGGACTGCCCTTGACGGCGTTTACTGTTTTCAGCCGTTTCGTGAGGTCCTTTATTTTCTGTTTGCTGTTGGTCTTGCTCATACCGGCTTTGAGGTCACCGCCCAACTGCTCAAGATTCAGATTTACCAAAAGCTCTCTTACGGCTTCTGCACCCATTGTCGCCTTGAAGGAATTGCCGTACTTGGCCAGGGCTTCACGATATTCTTCTTCGTTCAGAAGCTGCCTGAACTTCAGCGGGCTTTGCCCCGGGTCAGTAACCAGATAGTCCTGGAAATATACAACCTTCTCAAGGTCAACCGTCTTCATCGCCAGAAGCGAACCGAGTCTTGACGGCATCGCTTTGAAGAACCATATATGCACTACAGGCGCAGCGAGATTGATATGTCCCATACGTTTTCGGCGAACCCTGCTGTGCGTCACTTTCACGCCGCATCGGTCACAGATAATGCCTTTGAACTTTGTGCCTTTGTACTTTCCGCATGAGCATTCCCAGTCCCGTTCCGGGCCAAAAATTCTCTCGCAGAAAAGTCCGTCCTTTTCCGGCCGATAAGTTCGATAATTGATAGTCTCCGGTTTGCGAACTTCGCCAAACGACCAGCTCCGGATATCATTGGGACTGGCAAGACTTATTCTTACCGAACCATAATCGTTTATTTTGTCATAAATACTTTCAGCCATTTAAGCTTACTCCTGATTTTTAAAGGCGTTTTGTGCCTACTTGTTTCTTTTCAAGCTGAATGTTCAAGCCAAGGCCGCGAATTTCACTGCACAGCACATCGAATGATATAGGAGTGCCGGCCTCGAGCGTATTTTTACCTTTGACCATAGATTCATAAATTTTCGTTCTGCCTTCGATATCGTCGCTCTTGACCGTAAGCAGTTCCTGCAGCGTATAAGCTGCGCCATAAGCCTCAAGAGCCCAGACTTCCATTTCGCCGAATCTCTGGCCGCCGGTTCTGGCTTTGCCACCAAGCGGCTGCTGCGTAATTAAACTGTACGGACCTGTCGAACGTGCGTGAATCTTATCATCAACAAGATGATGAAGTTTCATCATATATATATATCCGACCGTTACCGTCTGCTCGAAAGGCTCGCCTGTTCTGCCATCGTAAAGTCTGACTTTCATATCATCGCCTATCTGAGCGAAAATTTCATCGGCAGGCGGTGCTTTCTTACTTTCCTTCAGGTCCTTGCCTCGTTTAAGCACATGTTCATTGGACTCAGCCAAAAGTGTTCTGATTTCTTCTTCGCCGGCACCTGAAAAAACTGGTGTTACCCCATCGAAGCCCAGTACTTTTGCCGTCCAGCCCAAATGCGTTTCAAGAATCTGGCCGACGTTCATTCTGCTCGGCACACCAAGCGGATTAAGACATATATCGATAGGAGTGCCGTCTTCAAGGAAAGGCATATCTTCCTCAGGCATAATCCTTGCGATAACGCCCTTGTTTCCGTGTCTGCCGGCCATTTTATCGCCGATGCTCAGCGTTCTCTTGGTAGCGACATAAATCTTCACCATCTCAAGCACACCGCTCGGCAATTCATCGCCGTGCTTCATCCGTTCAAGTTTCGCTTTTGCGTCATCGGCAAGTTCGGCAATCTTCGGCATATATTTATCGATGAACGGCTGAACCTGCGGCCGAATGCTGGCGGGCTTGACCCATGAAATATCAAAATTCTGAATCTGCTCGTTAATAACTTCCATATCTTCGCTTGCACCGACTTTTTGCCGTGTCGTCGGGTCAACCATATTAACTTCGTCAACTTTGGCGGTAATCTCAGCAATCATCTGCTTAAAAACCGTACTCTGACGATGTTTCATTTCTACATCGTATTCCTTCATTTTCTGCTTATGTAGCTTTTTCAGGTCTTCACTGCCGGCGCCCTTGCGGGTAAAGCGGCTTGTCTTGATAACAATGCCGTTATATCCGCTCGGAATTTCAAGCGAATCGTTTTTAACGTCTTCGCCTGCCCTGCCGAAAATAGCATGAAGCAGCTTTTCTTCCGGCGTCAGTTCTGTTTTGCTCTTTGGCGAAACCTTGCCTACGAGAATATCGCCCGCATCGACACGTGTACCTTCGCGTACTATGCCGCTTTCATCGAGATTTCTCAGTGCTTTTTCGCCGACGTTGGGTATATCACGGGTAAATTCCTCACGTCCGAGTTTCGTTTCGCGAACTTCAACACTGAATTCGTCAATATGTATGCTCGTAAATACGTCTTCCTTTACGAGTTTTTCGCTTATTAAAATCGCATCCTCGAAGTTGAATCCGTCGAACGTCATAAATGCCGCAAGCACATTCTTGCCCAGTGCCAGCATGCCTTGTCCGGTTCCGCCGCCGTCTGCGATTATTTCGTTTTTCTTGACCTTCTGGCCCAGAGAAACTATCGGAACCTGGTTAAGACACGTTCTTTCGTTAAGCCCGACAAATTTCTCAAGCTCATAAATATCCGTATCGTTAATAACTACCTTTTTCGCGTCAACAGCAGTTACAGCCCCGGCGCTGCGAGACCGCACTACCATGCTCGAATTCTGCGCAACGTGCTCTTCCATACCTGTCATAACCAGAGGCGGCTCCGTCTTTAACAGCGGAACGGCCTGACGCATCATGTTCGAGCCCATCAATGCTCTGTTGGCGTCGTCATGTTCGAGGAACGGTATCAATGCGGCAGATACTCCGACGATCTGCTTGCTGGATATATCGACATAATCAACTTCTTTGCTGTCAACCTGTGAAAGCTCGCCTTTTCGCCTTGCAAGCACAACTCCTTCATTCAGTTTGTCAGCGCCCTTCTGCACCGCGCCCGGCGGAGCAAAGGTTACTTCCATTTCCTCATCGGCCCTGAGATAAACGACTTCGCCGGTAAGTTTCCCTTTTTCCGCTTTTCGATACGGCGTCAAAAGAAATCCGTATTCGTCAATCTTCGAGAAAATCGCCAGTGACGCAATCAATCCGATGTTTGTGCCTTCCGGCGTTTCAATCGGACATATTCTGCCGTAATGGCTTATATGAACGTCACGAACTTCGAAACCGGCGCGTTTGCGGTTAAGGCCGCCCGGGCCCAATGCCGACAGTCTTCGTTCGTGCGTAAGCTGACTTAGAGAATTTGTCTGGTCGACGACCTGGCTCAATTCGCCCCTGCCGAAAAAGTATTCGATACTGCTCGAAACACTCTTGGAGTTAACAAGGTCGGCAATCCGTTCTATCGTGTTCGGGTCTTTCATACTCATTCGCTCTTGTACTGTTCTGCGAAGTTTCAAAAGACCTTTGCGTATTTCATCCGCTGCAAGCTCGTCTATCGTCCGAAGCCTTCTGTTGCCAAGATGGTCGATATCATCGATAACACCAAGACTGTTCCGAAGGCCGAAAATATAACGCATCGTATTGATAAAATCTTCAGGCCGAAGCGTCATTTCGTTTTCGTCGACATTCTGGTTGAACTTGCGGTTAAGTCTGAATCTGCCTACTCTGCCGAGCCGATAACGGTCGCAGTCGTAGAATTTTTCGTTAAACAGCGTTTTCGCTTTTTCTACATTCGGCGGATTTCCCGGACGCAGTCTCGAATAAAGCTTCAGCAGCGCCTCATCGTGACTTTCGCAGTCATCTTCCGCCAGTGTATTCAGTACCAACGGGTCGGCCAACTTGGCTATTACTTCCAGTTTCTTTATCGAGCTTCTCTCGATTTGTCCTATTCTGTCGCCAATCTGTGTGCCCGCTTCGACGATAATTTCGCCGGACTCGGTATCTACTACAGGCCCTACCGACCACATCAGCGGGTCGAGTTTGTCCACGGAAACCATCTTTGTCTCATGGAACAGGCGTATAATGGACTCAATCGTGCCATACTGCTCGCTCATTGCACGCAGAAACAGCGTCGCCGGAATCTTGCTCGACTGGTCTATCCGGACAATCAATACGTCTTTTCGTGTAACGGAAATTTCTATCCAGCTTCCGCGCTCAGGTATAATCCTGCCGCCGTGCAGAACTCTGTCGCCCTCTTTGCTTTCGATAAGAAAATCGACGCCCGGAGAACGGTGGAGCTGATTTACAATGACTCTTTCGGCACCATTGATGATAAACTCGCCGCCGCCAATCATTACAGGTATTTCCGCCAGGTAAACAACCTGCTCGGGAATATCATTGGCATCTTTGCGCTTCATCCGGCAGCGTATCTTCAGCGGATAACCATAAGTAAGCCGCAATTCCCTGCACTCGTTGGGCGTATAGCGTGGCTTATCCATCTCATAACCCAAAAACTCCAGGCTCATCGTCTTGTCATAGCTCTCTATCGGAAAAATTTCCTGAAAAAGAGCTTCCAGGCCGTTACGCTTCCTTTTGGAAAGTGCAGTATCTGCCTGAAGAAATCTTTCATAACTCGATCGCTGAACCTCGATAAGATTCGGAATATCCATCGCATCCGAACTCATACCGAAATTGCGAATTGTCTTGCCCATTACAGACTCCCGTAAAGTAATTTAAGATTGAATATTGAAGTTTGAAGATTTAACAGGTCCCGTCCGAGACGTATCCGTAAATCTTCATTCTTCATTCTTAAATTTTCAATTTATTTAATTTCGACAACAGCACCGGCTGATTCGAGCTGCTTTCTTGCAGCCTCTGCTTCGTCCTTGCTGAGACCTTCTTTAACCGGCTTCGGGGCACCCTCGACAAGGTCCTTTGCCTCTTTAAGGCCAAGTCCTGTAAGTGCGCGTACTTCCTTGATAACCTGGATTTTCTTGTCGCCTGCCGCTTTGAGGATAACGTCGAAGGCTGTTTTTTCTTCTACCGCTGCTGCCTCGCCGCCGCCTGCCGGACCTGCCATCATAACCGCGCCGCCTGCTGCCGGCTCTATCCCGTAAACTTCTTTCAGGTAATCGCCCAGTTCTTTTGCCTGCATCAGTGTCAACTTGACAATCGCGTCACCGAGCTGTTTGATTTCAGGACTAAACTCTTTTGTTGTTTCATCTGCCATTTTAATTACTCCAGTAAATTTTTTCGCTTTCCGGTAGCCGGAACTACGCTGTCCCGTTTAACCCTTTCGAGGCAACCGTAAAAGCTGGTTTCATTTCAATTATAAATTATGCCGCTTGTTTCTCTTCCTTTTCGGCAATAGTCTTTATGCAGCCCGCGATAATTCCCGCAGGTGAACCAATCGCTGACGCAAGTCTCCTGCCGGGAGAGTTGGCAAGCATAATAATCTCTCCCTGAAGCTCGACCCTGTTTTTCATCTTCGCAAGACCCTTTGCGCCGTCGGCATTTAAAGCTGTGCCTTCAACATATGCACTCTTGAACTGTATCGAGACCTTCTTGGAAATCGACTCGATTTCCTTTGCCAAATCTACTATGCTGTCCCCGCCGTAAGCGACTGTACATGAACCCGTTGTAAACAGGTCCATCGCCGCGGTTTGCTCGAGCATTTTCATAGCCTGACGCATTACCGCGTTTCTGACCATTGTAAGTTTTATACCCTTGTCGCGGAGCTTACCTCGTAATTCATTATTGGTAATCCCGTCAACGCCGGTAATATCGAGAACCAGAAATTCATTTACGCCTGTAAATTTACCCTGAAGCTCGTCCGTTAGAAGTTGTTTTACGCTTTTACCCATATTTGCACCTGTAAAAAACTCGCCCGTCTAAGACGGGTTAGATTAAAATTCGGAAATATCTACCATTACGCCGGGACTCATCGTCGCACAAATGGATATCTTCTTGATATAAGTCCCTTTGGCCGATGAAGGTTTCAGCTTTTTCATTACTTCCATAAATGCACGAATATTATCAACCAGTTTTCCATCATCAAAACTGTGTCTGCCGACAACTGTATGAACGTTGCCGCCGGTATCGTTCTTGAATTCTGTTTTACCGGCCACGAATTCCTTCACGGCCGTAACAACATCCAGCGTAACCGTACCATTCTTGGGAGAAGGCATTTTACCCTGTGGGCCCAGCACTTTGCCGAGCTTGCCGGCTTTGCCCATTACCTTGGGCGAAGCTATTGCCACATCGAAATCCATCCACCCGCCGGTAATCTTCTTGATAAGTTCATCGCAGCCTGCTTCGATGGCACCGGCTTGTTTGACTGCTTCGATATCGGAGTCTTCGCAGAACGCTACTACCTTCTTGCTCTTTCCAATACCGTGAGGAAGCGAAATAGCCCCGCGAATAAGCTGGTCTGCCTGTTTGGAGTCTACTCCCAGATGCACTACACATTCGATGCTCTGGTCGAACTTGGTCGGATTAAAGGATTTAACCTTCTTAATCGCCTCGGCCAGACTGAGCGGTGTTTGGGGCAAATCCTTTGCCGCCGCTTTGTACCGTTTACTTCTTCTTATTTTCATTTTTTATTCTCCGCGAAAAAAAGTTTTAAAACCTTTCGCTCCCACTGTCAGCCGTGGTAAGCTTTACGAAATTTAAAATTCGCCCTAATTATCCGCAACTCAACAGAGCCGCGAATGTAAATGAGCGGTTTTCTTTTTATTTCTCTATCTCAATGCCCATGCTTCTTGCCGTGCCTTCGATAATTTTGCATGCACGGTCTACATCAAAGGCGTTAAGATCCTTCATTTTTCTTTCGGCGATTTTTTTAACCTGTTCTTTGGTCACCTTGCCAATTTTTTCCTTGTTCGGCGTGCCGCTTCCCTTGGCTACCTGGGCTTCCTGCTTAAGCAGTACTGCCGCAGGTGGGCTTTTCACGATGAATTCGAATGTCCTGTCGGCATAAACTGTTATTTCCACTGGAACCGTCAGGCCGTCAAGGTCTTTTGTTCTTTCATTGAACTGCTGAACAAACTGACCGATGTTAACGCCATGCTGGCCCAGAGCGGGTCCTATTGGCGGTGCTGGTGTTGCCTTGCCGCCGGACGCTTGTAATTTTATCTTGCCTGTTATTTGTTTTGCCATCTTATACCTTTTCTATTTGCCAATATTCTATATCCAGCGGTGTGCTTCTGCCGAATATCGTAACTATTACTCTCACGACCCCACGTTCGGAATCGATTGAATCGACGGCGCCTTCGAAATTTTCGAATGCTCCTTCGCGTATTTTAACGACATCGCCCTTAACAAAATCAACTTTGATATTCGCTGTAGACTGTTCGCCGACTTTTTCAACTTCGCTCAATATTTTGGCGACATCCATATCGCTCATCGGAACAGGCAAACCTTCGGTGCCGACAAAATCGCCTACCCCGACCGTCTCTTTTATCAGGAACCAGGCTTTTTCGCTTATCTTGCCGTCTTCTCCGGGCTCAATCTCCATAAAGACATAACCGGGATAGAGTTTACGCTTATGTACTTTTTGTTTTCCGCTGCGAATACGCTTGACCTGTTCGACAGGCACAACGACTCTGCCGATAACGCTTTCAAGGCCTTCCAGCGTAACCTTACGCACAAGCGTATCTTTAACCTGCTCCTCCCTGTTGGAGGCTACTCTTAATACATACCATCGCATAAAATATCACTTATCCCGAACCCCGATAAATCGGCGTCCTCCCCCTTAGGGGTAAAAAGATTCTAAATCCCTATAACGTTCGTGAAAAACAAATCAAAACAGAAATCTGCCAAACCGAGCATTACTGTCATTATTACCACAACGACAATTACTACGAATGTCGACACTGTAATTTCACGTTTTGAGCTAAAGCTTACCTTTTTGAGTTCGCCTTCGGATGCTATCAAAAAGTCCGCAACTGCCGGCCGGTTCACCAGCCAGTAAAGAAACGCTGCGGTTATTGCAAAAACTCCCAGTGGTACTGTAGCGCTTATCCACACTCCCATTGTCTGGGTCGCATCCAGTGATGCCTGAAGTTTATCATAAAGTCTCCAGCATCCGATAGCCGCCAAAACCGCTACTGCCACCGCACTGTAGAGTCGGGTATCTTTGCCCTGACCCCATTTATATTTTTCTATCAGCATCAAAACCCTCAAATTTTAAACAGATAAATCCGCTATCGTTTATCGTATTCTTCAACTTTCCAGTCTCGTTATTTCCCCGCCATATCTTAATTATCTTTCCTCAGCCCCGCCGGCTTTAAGAAAGCAGGCCAGGGAGGAATCGAACCCCCAACCTTCGGTTTTGGAGACCGACGCTCTGCCAATTGAGCTACTGGCCTATTATATATTTCCCAAGCGTCTCTCGTCGCTTCACTACAAATTAGACAGCGGCTATTTACGTCTTAACTTGTGAACCGTCCGCTTCCGCTCGTTCTTGCAGAATTTCTTCAATTCAAGCTTCGGAGTTCCCTGCGCAACATTAATTTGAGTACGGTAATTCCTGCTTCCGCACTCTTTACACTCAAGCCAGACATCTTCTCTTTTTTTCGCTTTGGCCATTTTTGCCCTGTCTAAACATTTATTAAACGGCAGTTCCGATGTGTCGGAACTGCCATTTTATTTCAAAATAGTTACTTAATAACCTTAATAACAACGCCAGCACCAACAGTTCTGCCGCCTTCACGGATAGCAAACCTGAGTCCGTCTTCCATAGCGATAGGAGAAATAATCTCAACTTCCATCGCAATGTTGTCGCCGGGCATACACATCTCAGCAGGTTTGCCTTCACGGCTCTTAATCGCTTTGACGCTGCCGGTAACATCAGTGGTTCTAAAATAGAACTGGGGCTTGTATCCCGGGAAGAAAGGTGAATGACGTCCGCCTTCCTCTTTAGTCAAAACGTACACTTCCGCATCAAAATGAGTGTGAGGAGTAATCGAACCCGGAGCTGCAACAACCTGGCCGCGTTCAAGCTCATTCTTCTCAACACCTCTCATAAGCAAACCAACGTTATCGCCGGCCTGTCCCTGGTCAAGTGTCTTGTTAAACATCTCAACGCCAGTAACGACAGTCTTTCGTGTTTCCTTATTCAAACCGATGATGGCGATTTCTTCGCCAACCTTTACGATTCCGCGTTCGATACGGCCGGTACCTACTGTACCACGACCCTTAATACTGAACACATCTTCAATGGGCATAAGGAAAGGCTTGTCAACTTCACGTACCGGAATTGGAATGTATTCGTCCATCGCCTTGAGCAGTGCAACAATCGGTGCACAGGCAGGGTCATCAATCTTTGTAGCATTCATAGCGACATTGGCAGAGCCTCTGATAATCGGTGTTTCATCGCCCGGGAACTCATATTTGTTGAGCAAGTCTCTGACTTCCATTTCGACGAGTTCGAGAAGTTCCGGGTCATCAACAAGGTCAACCTTATTAAGGAAGACGACGACTTTAGGCACGTTTACCTGACGAGCGAGCAGGATGTGCTCGCGAGTCTGAGGCATTGGGCCGTCATAAGCACTTACAACAAGGATGGCACCGTCCATCTGAGCGGCACCGGTAATCATGTTCTTTACATAGTCAGCGTGTCCGGGACAGTCAACGTGAGCATAATGACGATTTTCCGTCTCATACTCAACGTGAGCAGTGGAGATAGTAAGAATCTTTGTCGGGTCACGTCTGCCCTGAGACTCTGACGCCTTGGCAATGTCGTCATAAGATTTGAATTTGCTCAAGCCCTTGAGCTCCATAACTTTTGTCATCGCAGCGGTAAGAGTAGTCTTACCATGGTCAACGTGTCCGATTGTTCCAACGTTAACGTGCGGTTTTTTCCTTTCAAATACTGCCTTAGCCATATTGTACTAACCTCCAACTTGTCTTTAAGTCTTTATAATAGTTGAAAAATACTCTTATCGTTTTATATTTTAAGCCTTCATCGGCTTTTAACAACTAAGCCTGCCGATACAAGCCCTGTTTTCAAATCAGCTGCTGATGGGATTTGAACCCGTGACCTCGTCCTTACCAAGGACGCGCTCTACCGACTGAGCTACAGCAGCGGATGCTACACACCAGCAAACTCAACGAAACCTTGTTTATACGTTTTCAGCCGAAACAATTTCCAGCCGAAACAGATAAAAAACCATTCCGCTGTTTTTCTCAACTGCACATTAACACTGTTATCAGTGCTGAAACGATTGTATCTAACATCCCTTAGCAAAAAATGCAAAGGGATTCCCTGCAACACTTTCTTCAAAAACGAATAGGCAAGTATAAGCATGCCGTCAGAAATTGCAATTAAGAAACTAAAAAAAATATTTTTTTTAAAATTATTATAAATAGACAATATAGATAAACTACATATATTTATCCTTATTTGCACTAAATCAGCCATTTCTTGCAAATACCCTGCAACATTAAAGACATAAAAGATTCATTACTTCACAAATTGCTTCTTGATTATCTCGTCTTCGTACTATATAATATAAGGTTTTAGTATTTACCCGGACAGTTATCATAAAAATGCATTTGGTTTTTCGGAATCGATAAAAATATATGTGGCTATATCTTGGTGTTTTCTCAGCCTTGTTTCTCGGGCTGTACGACATAAGCAAAAAACATTCGCTTCAAAAAAACGCCGTTCTGCCGGTTCTGTTTTATTCTTCGATTTGCGCGACGGGGCTAACCGTGCTGGCGATTGTCCTGTCCAGACTATCGCCTGAATATATGACACGGATAGGTTTGTATATTCCATCGGCATCGCTGAAAGACCATTTGTATCTTTTTATCAAATCCGCGATTGCCTTTAGTGCCTGGATGTTTAGTTTTTCGGCGTTAAAACATCTTCCGATATCGATTGCCACGCCGATAGGCACTTCAGGACCTTTATGGACACTGCTCGGCGCGATGCTCATATTCCACGAACATCCCACCATGATGCAGTTTATAGGGCTGGGGACAATGCTCGCTTCGTATTATCTGTTTTCCGTAATAGGCAGTAAAGAAGGCATCCGGTTTTCGAGAGATAAATGGGTCTGGTTCATTGTCTTGGCGACTTTAATTGGAACCTGCAGCGCACTCTACGATAAATACTTAATTCAAACTCGCGGCTTTTCGCCTTTGCTGGTACAGGCATGGTTCTTTATATATCTGGTCGTGCTGCTGGCGCCGGCAGTATTCATATCAAAACTTCGACAGGGAAAAAATTATGCCCCGTTTGTCTGGCGATGGAGTGTTCCGCTAATCGGTTTTTTCCTTATAGGAGCCGACTTCGTATATTTTAAGGCACTGACCTATCAAGGCTCATTAGTTGCGATACTATCTACACTTAGATGCAGTTGTATAGTGGTTTCATTTTTGGGCGGTGTGCTGCTGTTTAAAGATCTTCGGCCCGGCTACAAAGCATTCGCCTTAAGCGGGGTTTTGGCCGGCGTTTTTATGATATTAAGCTCGAGATGAAACCTTCACCACGAAGGACACGAAGTGTTATAATACTTTTTTATCATATAAATTTTTCTTCGTGGTTCTTCAAATCTTCGTGGCGAAGAAACAAAAAAGGCCGGAATTACAACCGGCCTTTAGTTAAATTGATTGTTTTTTAATGTTTTCGTCTCAATACCAAACCGCCGAGAGAAAGTAAAATTAAAGTTGCCGGTTCGGGTATTTGGTGGATGGTGAGCGTATCAACCATATCAAAAGCATCGTCGTAGAGATTGATAAAGACATCGCCGGGGGCATCACAGCGAAATTCTACTTCACCATAAAGGCCTGGGCCGCCTAGATCATAAAAACCTGGCAGTGTGTAATCCTCAAACCATGCGTCCATAGCAGGGTCAACAGTGGTGCCATAGTAAGTCCAGCCTGCAACACCCGGTGCGGCAGGAGGAACGTAAACCTTAGAGGCCCCCGTCCAACTGCCTAATGGTGTGGTGTCCATAATAACATAAGCGGCAAAAGCTGCATAATGAACATAATTAGGCGGAATATCTGCGTATGTACCAATCCAGACAGTTTCGCCCGGTGTTAAAGTTATTTCTGAGCCGACCTCCTGACCATCGACTACCAGCGATAGAGTAGCGTTTGCTGCGGATGATAAAGCTAACAGGCATATCAAAATCAGTAACCTCTTTATCTTATTTTCCTCCTAAAAAATCTCCTTTTCTCTAATAAACATGATACCTGATTTATCGTGATTGTCAAGAGGAATTAGGGTGTAGGGTATAAGGTTTAGGGGAAAAAATCTGCGAAAATCCGTGAAATCAGCGGTTAATTTTCCATCTTTTTTGCTGAACAGCGATTTATGCGCGATGAGAAAATCGTAAAATGGCTGCGGGCCGCTAAGGGATTATGGCGAGGCAGGCTAAGATACAAAACTATTAATCACAGATAAGCTATGAAACCGGAGCCTCCAAGCTCGGTTATAATACGGGATCGTTATTCAACGTCCCAAAAATTTAACGCGTTCCCGCTTGTTGCGGCTCGCAATAACCTTTTTGCAATGGAGGCTC